>DATFQH010000449.1:0-11842 GCA_035264385.1 Pedobacter sp. | reverse complement strand
CCGCAGGAATCCTGGATCAAGACCGGTACCGGAGATTGGCGTCCCTACAATTCATCAGAGATAAACACGGAGTACGAAATTGCGTTATCCGCTACCATAAACTATTAGGCAGACTTATGAAAAGATTACTCGCGTTCTTATGCTGCACTATAATCATCAGTGCCAGCGCACAGCAGAAGACCAATACTTTTCACATTGTCGACCAGGATACAAAAATCGGGATCCCTGCGTCATCAGTTGCAATCGTCAGGGCCAGGCTGGCGATCAACACGGAGAAAGAGGGTGCTTTCAGTATCCCGGGCAATCTGGCAGCCATGCGCGATACCGTTATCATCTGCGCCCAGAATTATAACATGCTGAAGATTCAGCTGCATCAATTGGATGGGATGGATACGATTCCGCTGAAGAGGATGGGTTTCGAACCGGTAACACTGAAGATCGATACCGGAAAAGATTTCTTAATAAACGACTTTGACAGGAGGGGAGTCGCCTATTATTCCGGCCTGAATACTGAAACTGCTGCATTCGAATACCTTCAGCTGGCACAGCAATTTGACCTCCCTAAATCCGGCGCAATCTTAAAGAGCGTGCAGATCAACAGGCTTGCTTTTTACGTAGACTATTCCAGCCAGGGAAATTACACCAGTATGGAGTATACAAAATTCCGGATAAGAATATATGATATTGACCCCGGAACAGGCGGCCCGGGAAGAGACCTCGCTTCAGAAATTATTGAGGCAAAAAGCGGCGACAGCAAGCAGATCAAAATAAATACAGACGCCTTCCAAATCCTGATCCCCGGGAAGACTTTTTTTGTGGCTATAGAATGGCTGCGCGATTTTCACAATATGGGCTATGTGAACGTATTTGACCATAAACTGCAAGCTGCCGTACAACAGATCAATTACAGGCCTGCTATAGGTATATCTCCGGTAAAGGGCAAAAAACTCAATATGTGGGCACTGAATTTCAGGCATCAGTGGAAACCCTATACCTATTTCTCTCCCGACTGGACTGATCTGGCCATTAAGGCGATCGTGTTCCAATAATTTCGGTCCGAACCTGCACGCTATATCATTTAATAATAAGAAAACATTACAGCCTGTTTTTTGTAGTTTTATAAGACAATCATCTGAAACTACTGTCATGAAAAACCTTAGCCTGTACGCCACATTAGCCGCATTTGTATTCCTTTGCGCATGCTCGTCCTCCAGAAAATCTGCTACAGAACAAGGCAGTAAACGGAAGACCACGCTTACCAGTGTAAAGCCCAATGTGAAAAATCCAAACAGGGCGGTTCTGAATGCTAGCGGCGATGGCCTTACTCCGGGAATTACACAAAATAACGGTGCAGGTTCAGAGGAAAATGCAGCCAATATTGCTAACAATGCGATTACAAAGGCAAGTGTAGCGGCAAGAACCGCACAGCAAAAAATGGGAACAATCAGCGATGAAGATTTTTTGAACAAGGCTGCAGTCAGCGAAATGATGGATATTCTGATTGCCAGGAATATACAGAAGACTACAGGCAATAAAAAGATTATGGATTATGCGGCAATGATCATAAAAGATCATCAGCAGATTCAAAATGAACTGAAACAGATCATTACCGATAAACATGTGGTACTGGCCGATTCGGTAAATGCAAACCTGCAATCTATTCAAACTGCTGCCGATAAGATCAATTCATCTGTAACTGCTGGTAAAGGTGACTTGGAATATGTGCAGCTGGCCATTGCAGATCATCAGAAAGCCATAAGGATTTTTGAAGCAGGCAGCAGATCCAAAGATCCGGTGATCAGCCAGTTTGCCGCTAAATACCTGCCGATGCTGAAAAAGCATTTGGAAGATGCGCAGGAACTGACCAAAGAAGTAGCACCACGGCAGAAAAACTGATCACTATAGGTTTACTTTTTCAAGAGTAGCCGCACCAGATTTCTTTTCATTGATCTTTTTAGGATTTCCCTTGTAAAAGATTTCGCTCGCACCCTCAGTTTTAATATCCAGTTCATTGAGCACATTGATTTTGGCTTTCGCGTTTCCTGTCACCTGAATCTTATAAATCCCGACGGTAAAATTGAAAGCTTCAACGTCGGCATTTCCCTGAATATTGAGTTGGTGTGTCCCTGTCTGCCCGCTTAGGTTGAGCTTACTGATTCCGTCCAGATTCGTAACCAGGCTTGCGGCTTTCAGGTCCATTCTCAAATCCGAAGTGCCGGATAAACTTAGCTTTAAATCGTCTGCGAAAACACTTCCTATTGCCGAAGTACTTATTGCCCCTGACGCCGTTAACTCGCGGAGCCTGCCAATACCAGCTTCAACAACTACAGAATCCTTACCGCAATAAGAAACCTCCTTTAGCTTAACAATCAGCCTGGAATTACTAACTTCTATCTTAACATAGTCCATCAAAGCCGAATCTGTAGCGACTTTAACCGCATAACTGCTGTCCTGACGAAGAATCAATTTGATTGCGCCTGAGACTTCTATCTTATCAAAGTTCTTAACTGTTGTGTTATGCTCCTTATGAATGCCCGAATCTTCAATACATTTACTATTGCATGCAGACAATAAAACAGGGATAAGGCAGCTGATCAGGAATAATTTTTTCATAAGTACGGACATAAAATGATGAACAGTAAAGTATAAAGATAGCCAGTGGAAACCAAATTTACATGAGCTATCTTTTCAAAGGGCCAATATATTTCCTGGCCATTACCAGGTTTGAGAACTTTATATGATGAGATTGGTCCGCCGGAGTCGTATCGTCATAAAATTCGATCCAGAGGTAATTGATGTTCAATTTTTCATCCGTTCTCCATCTGAATCCGCCGAAAGGAGGATGCCCGGTATCATTGATCCAGGAATCCGCATCCCAGTAGCCATTCGGAAATCCCGGGCCCCAGTGTCCAACCTCAATGCCATCCTGCCAGATCTTCAACTCACCATTGTAAGCAGATACAGGATCATTCATTTTGATCATCATTTCAACACACATCCATTGATCCCATTTCAGTTGTCTGGCTTTGGGGCCGCCATTGACCATGTCATTCCCGTAACATTTGCGGTTCGCACCATATTTCATGTCGCCCCAATAAAGATAAGTATCCATAGCCGGTGCATTAACCGGTTCATAGGCAATAGAAATTCGCTTATCTCCCAGATCGCAAAAGCCGGCGCGCGGATCCGGATAAGACACAGCAGGATTATAACCTCCGATCCAAACCGATTCATGATGTATATAACCTTTTGAAGATAAAGGATATTTCACGTAATAACGCAGGTAGACAGTTCCACCGAAGCCCGGTTTAAACTGTTTGAATAAATGGCCACCATCGTTTATTGTGCCGTCGTTGGTCATTTTAATAGCTGGCGATAAGCTTCCCTCAGGAACATCCTTCGTATCCAGAGACATGCCCTCACTGTTTTTAATGTCCGAATAGCGCCTTAGAATCGCTGGAATACCACCATGAAATTTCTCAACAAACAGTACATCCGGATCTTTTTCAATTCCCGCATCATTAGGATATCTATCGGAAATACCCTTAAGGGGTTTCTCAACCAAGGGTTTGAAACTCGTCAGGATCAGGATAAAAGCAGCCGGAATGAAATACTTCAGATTCATCAGCCTAAATATAATGTTATTCAGTTAAGGTTGAAACTGCTGCATACTATTTCCCTGTTTCCGGTTTAAACCATACGGTACCATCGGGCTTTATTTGCCAGGCGGTAACCGGATTCATGTGATAACCACCTATTGCCGTTCCCCTCGCCTCTGCCAGTTGTTTTAAACTGGGCTGGATATAACCGGTTTCATCAATTGCCCGGCTCATGATCTCTGTGGGCTGACCATTCCATTGCCATAAATGCCTGAAGGCCGTATGGGCTTTGCTCAGCACCGGGCCCTGAAGCTTTGCCGCCTGCCATGTTTTTCCGGCATCCGTACTAACCTCTACTTTTACAATCTTTCCGCGGCCGCTCCAGGCAATACCCCTGATCTCTATCCAGCCGCGCGCTATGCTTTGCGGATAAGATGGGAAGGTGATGATAGACCGGGCATCCATTTCAAAACTGAACATCCTGATCTTGTCTTTGACCGGGTAAGTGTATTTAGAAGTCTCCTCACGTGTCATATAGGGCTCGTCAGAAATCTCTATTCTCCTGATCCATTTGATATTCATGTTGCCTTCCCAGCCCGGCAGGAACAAGCGGGCAGGATAACCCTGTTCCGGTCTCATGGCCTCACCATTCTGCGCGTATGCGATCATGGCATCATCCCAGCCCTTAGACACGGGAACGCTTCTGGTCATGATGGCCGCGTCCGAACCCTCTGCCAGGAACCAGGAAGCCTTAGCATCTACACCAACCTCCCTGAACAAGGTAGACAGCATCACGCCCGTCCATTCGCTTTGGCTGGTGAGCCCCAGAATTTCCTGAGGGGTCAGTTCTTCCTTCCCGCCACGAAAATTCCCGGCGCACTCCAGGAAGCGGATCTTTGTAACCGATGGAAAGCGCTTAAGATCTGCCAGTGTAAACTTCATTGGCCTGTCTACCATGCCATGTATCAGCAATTCATACTTTTGCGGATCAATGACCGGTACACCGGCATGGTGCCGCTCATAATGCAGGTCTGAAGGTGTGATTGTACCATAAAAATCCTGAAGCGGCGAGCGGGATGAAGTCTCAGAAAACTTCCGGACAGGGTGCTCAAATAACGATCTTTTTCCAACTTCGCTGGGTCCGGGGCCGATAACCTTGGTCGGATCCTCTTCGGCCGGGGGTAATACAGGTACTGCGGCCTGTACGTATTTTGCAAATGTCGTATTTACCGGAACGATGGCTGCTGCAACAACTCCACCCAGCAAGGTCCTGCGGCTGATCTTCTTTTCTTTCATGGCTTATTTGATTTCAGGTCCTCCCTTACGGTCATCCATAATAAATAACTTTTTAGCCGGCATCACTACAGCGGGGAGCGTTTTGGCATTCAGGACCTGATTTTGTTTGATGATCTTATTAGCATGAAGTAAATAAGCAGTGATGCTATATACCTCCTTATCGCTCAGCGATCCGGGCTGATTGTAGGGCATAGTCCTTCGGATATAATCAAAAAGGGTAGTGGCATAGGGCCAGTAATTACCTATGGCCTTCGGCCTGCTTTTAGGCAGAGTGTCACTCACCAAAACGGGTGCAGGCAATCTAACAGCCGACAGATCCGTATCGTTATTGCCGTGGCAGGCAAGACATTTCAGCGCATAGAGCGATTTTCCTGTAAGTACGTTTCCTTCTCCCGGCGGCAGTCCCTTTCCATCGGGTCTCACGTCTATGTCCCACATCTTGATTTCTTTGACACTTGCCGCACGCCCGAAACCGAATCTCGATGGCAGACCGGAAGTATCATTGGACTTAGCCGGAACACGCAACTGCCCAAAGCAATCGTCAACGACTGCCAGACTTAAAAACGCTAAAAAAACTGAAATTATAGAAATTCTCATAAAGTACACCGACCCCGGTTATGCTAACAGGGGATAAATATAATAAAGTATACTAAATTAGTAGTATTTAATTTAACTATCTGTCATTATATTCAGGTCAATTTCCACGCTCCGGGTAGCATTATCCTTATTGATAAAGAAGCCATCATCACTGGATACAGCAGAGCCATGTTAAAAGCCAAATGAATGGCAAAATATAGTAATTAAGCTTATAATACGCAATCGTTTGTGCTGCAATACCAATTACCTTCAAATAATGCGCTCTATTATTAAAATACAAACGTATTTAATGCTGTTTCGACACATTTTTTATTGTAAAACAATATAAATGTTCGTTGTTCCTGTTTTATCATGGCTTCCCAAGCCCTTTTATCTCCATTTTATGCAACCGTTTGCGTAAACAAACGCTCGTTTAACTGTTCAGACAGTAATACTTTAGATTCATAATAAGCGAAATACTATTATTTCAATTTTCTAAACCATAACCAAACAATTTATTATGAATTTAAAACTCTACAAAAGATCAGGAGGTTTGAAGCTGTTTGCGGCACTGGCATTTGTCATGTTCACATCCGCAGCTTACGCCCAGATGAAGGTTAGCGGTAAGGTGACCGACAAAAACGGACCGGTACCAGGGGTAACTGTACAGATCAAGGGAAAGACAGGCGCAGGAACAAATACCGGGAGCCAGGGAACTTACGAGCTGACTGCTGCCGAAAATGATGTCCTGGTTTTCAGAATGATTGGTTTTAACACCAGGGAAGTACCCGTAAAAGGGAAGACAAAAATAGATGTTGAAATAACAGAGTCGCAAAACGGACTCGATGAGGTGATCATCACCGGATATAAGAATATAGATCGCCGCAAGTCGACCTCGGCCATATCCAGCATCACAGCAAAGGACATAGAAAACCTGCCGGCAGCCAGTCTTGATGTGCTGCTTCAGGGAAAGCTATCCGGAGTTAACGTACAGAATTTCAGTGGTCAGCCCGGAGTGAAAACCTCACTGGTGATCAGGGGAAATACTAAAATCTCTGCATCTTCAGAAGGATTCGACGGAGATAATCTCTACAGCAATCCTTTGTATGTGATCGATGGTATACCGATCTCTGATGACGAAGTAAGAGCATTTGACCAGACAGGAACCAACTTCCTGGCCAGTTTAAATCCAAACGACGTCGAATCAGTAGATATCCTTAAAGATGCTTCCGCCGCCGCCATGTATGGCTCAAGAGCTGCAAACGGCGTAGTATTGATCAAAACCAAGAGAGGGAAGATCGGTTCACCGCGGATCAGCTTCAATACCTACCAGGGCTACACCATGCAGCCTCAAAAGGTTTCCACCCTCATCGGAGCAGCAGAACGCAGACAAAAGATGGACCTGATCTATAACTATGGAACCGATCAGCAGCTGGGCTCCGGCATCCCGATCATGCTTACCGACAGTTTAAATCCAGCTTTCAATAACAATAACGATTATCAGGACCTCTTCTACCAGGCAGGCGCCCTGCAAAATTACGACATCTCGGCATCGGGAGGCTCAGAAGCTGTAAACTACAGGATCGGCGCAGGGCTCTATGACGAAAAGGGAGTGGTCATCAACACCGGTTACAAACGCTATTCATTAAACAGTAATGTGGGGATCAATTTCTCGAAGCAACTGGAATTGCTTACCAGCATCAGGGCATCAACAGGCAAGCGTTTGAACGGAAAAGGCTCCAGCTATACCCTAAACAGCCGGGGTTCAGGTTACCGCGATATATTTACCGTCAGCCCGATCTCTATGCCTACCTCATTGCTGCGGATGTCTGATAATGACCTCAGAAGTATTGTAGATCCTTACAGTTTCCAGCGTAACGACAACATCAACACAGACATCAGTGCAAATGGCGAGTTGAGGTATAGCTTCCTGAACGATTTCAGAATCAGTTCCAGAGGGGCTATCAACTACTCCACCAATAAGAACGACTATGCAACACCCGCCATCTTAGCAGAAGACGGCCGGGCATTTGCCAGATCAAACTACAGCCAGTACCGCAAGTACGTATTGACCAACAGTTTATTATGGATCAAGACACTGGGAGAGAAACACAACCTGAATGCAAACTTTGTACAGGAATTTGAAAGCAGGCGCAACGAAGCCATCTATCTTTCAGGCTATGGCATTCCAAACGACAACATCAAAGTAATCAAAGGGGTAGCGAGCGCAGATCTGAATGCCTATTCAGATTTGTCTACCTATGCCAAACTCTCTTACCTGGGTTCATTCCATTACGACTATAGCGACAAATACCTAATGGACGTAGTTTGGAGAGCAGATGCCTCTTCCAGATTTGGTAAGAACAATAAATGGGGATACTTCCCATCCATGTCTCTAGGCTGGCTGGCATCAGAAGAAGAATTCATTAAAGAAATAGGCTGGATCTCAGAACTGAAACTGAGAGGAAGCTGGGGAAGGGCTGGAGATGAAAGCAGTATCGGAGACGTAGACCGTTACAACGCCTATTTATCAGGAAACGCCAATTATGCAGGCTCTGAAGCCACCACTTACGGAGGCGGAACAGCTGTGATCCCTAACTATAACGGGATCACCAACGACAACATTACCTGGCAGCAGTCAGAAGAATGGAATGTGGGTATAGATGCCGTATTGTGGAAAGGCCGTTTAAGCGGTTCGGTAGATGCCTATACCAGGAACACTACCGGGCAGATGCTCCGGATCGCTATCCCGGAATATACAGGCTATACCAGCACCTTTACCAATGCGGCAGGTGTGCGCAACTCTGGTATAGAGGTTACACTGAACGCCAAAATTTTGTCAGACAGAAGCGCCTTCCAATGGAATCCTTCGCTGAATATGTCTTTCAATACGAACATGGTAACCGAATTGCCAAACGGCAACCGCGATCTGTACTACGGCAACGCCGTATATGTAGTTGGAAAACCGCTCAATATGTACTACGGTTATATTGTAGACGGCGTAATCAACTCAGAATCTAATCTCATCGTAAATCCTTACACCGGCGCCATCGGCTCTACCAAATGGGGTAGCCTGAGACTGGGTTATCCAAACTGGAGAGACGTCAACGGAGATTACATGGTTTCCGACAATACCGGCCAACAGGACCAGACCTTCTTCGGAGATCCCAATCCTTTTGTAACCGGAGGTTTTACCAACTACTTCAGCTACAAGAACTTCTCGGTACAGATCCTCACCACCTTTACCTTTGGCAGAGACATCATGAACAGTACCCTTGCCCAGCGCTTGCAAAACGGTCTGTTCTATGGAAGTTCTTCTGACTTCGCCCAGGCGTCCATAACAGACGTAAACCAGTACAACTACTGGCGTCAGCCCGGAGACAATGCCAGCTTGCCGGCACTCAATCCGTTCATGCAGCTGTACGCCTGGCGTACCAATCAGTCTGTGTTCAAAGAACCGGGATGGTACATCCGTATCAAGAACATAAACCTTGGTTACCGTTTCGAAGCTCAGAAGTACAACTGGATGAAAGGCGCTAAGATCAACGCACTCCGGATATACAGTACGATAGACAACATTGCGATGTTCCAGAAATTTTCTGGCATAGATGCAGAAAGGGTAGACGGACAGGGCTATGACTATGGCGATGGTTATCCGCTGCCGACTAAATACACTTTGGGTTTACAGGTAGAATTTTAATTGACTGATGATGAAACTGAATAATATCAAACATAAAACATTAGCCATCCTGATATTGCTGGCTATGATAATGGGAACGACCGTTTCCTGCAAAAAAGCTCTGGAAAACGAGCTGAGCAATGATACCTACGCAGACGCCTTTTGGAAAACAGGAAGCGATGTGGAATCTGCAGCACTGGGCGCCTATGGTCTGCTCAGAAAAAGCCTGCATCAGAACAGCTGCTTCTTCATTTGGGGCGATGCCCCGGCCGGAATGTTCAGCTCAGACGAAGGATCGCTGGCCACAGATGTAGTAACCCAGGGAAGTTTTACCGTGCCCTACTGGGAAGAAGGCGCACACAACTGGACCAACTGGTATCGGGTAGTAGACGCCAGTAACCTGATTCTTGAGAACGTAAGCAAAATGCCCGATGCCGCATTTTCCAGCCCGCAGGCTAAGAAATCCTATCTGGGTGAGGCTTATTTTCTGCGTGCGCTGGCCTATTTCTATATGACCAGGGTATGGGGCGACCTCCCATTGCAGCTCACCGCAACAACATCAGCCGAACAGGCACAAAAGATCGGCAGAACGGACGCAGCCACCATTATTAAACAAGTACTCTCAGACGCGCAAAAAGCATCCTCACTGCTGACCTGGGAAAGCGCATCCGTGCACCAGAAGCGCCGTGCAAATAAAGGTGCGGCACTTGCCCTGCTGTCGCACGCCAGCGCCTGGAACAACGATTATGCAAAAACAATACTTTACGCAGATTCGATCATCAATAAGCAAGACCTTTTCAGCCTGCAGCCAAAAGGCAGCATTTTGAATGTCTTCAGCCAGTCATCCGCTCCTGAAAACATCTTTGCCATTACCGCGAAGAGCGCAGACAATGAGGCCGCAGGTTATACCGATTATGTATTTACTGCAAACATTGCCTTTATCACAGTAAGCAAAGAGCAAAAGCCAGGCATGCCATATGATCCGGCTTACTACTATGTTCCGGTTGAAATTGCGGGGGCACTATATGGGCAAGACGACGACAGGCTGCAGGAATTTTTCTTTGAGAGTCCAAAAGGCGGAATACCGGCCAGAAAGCTTTCCCTTCGGAAATACGCGAATATTGCCTATAAAAATGCAGCAAGCACTGCAAATCCACTTGCAGAAAGCAACCTCGTAGTTTTTCGTCTCGCCGATATGATCCTGCTTAAAGCCGAGGCCCTTAGCGCATTAGGCAACGATGGTGACGCGATCGCCGCTGTAAACCTGATCAGGGAGCGTGCAGGAGCCACAAATTTCGATATCAGTACCGATTTCGGGCAGATGCTTAGAAAGAAAATCGTTCAGGAAAGACAACGTGAGCTTGTTGGAGAGGGCCATAGCTATTTTGATGTAGTCAGAAATGCGGTAAATTTAAAAGATCGCGGGTTTTTCGCCCAGATCATTTCACAATGGGCTATGTCTGCAGACAGGTACGACCAAAAGGGTTATTTGTGGCCGATCGCCAACTCCATCCTGAATTCCAACAGGCTCGTTAGTCAGAATCCATGGTGGATGGGTAAACTATAAAATGATTTAAAGAACAGACAGATATGAAAAATTTAACATATATCACCACAATCGCAGCTGCATTCCTGCTTTTCATCAGCTCCTGCAAAAAAGATGAGGTAATTGACGGAGGCCTCAGCAATGAAAAGGTCAACATGAGTACCTACGATTACCTGCAGTCACATCCGAGAAGAATGTTCGACACCACGCTGCTCATTATAGACAAGGCCGGAATGAGGGACCTGATCAATGGGCCGGGAACATTTTTTGTACCTAACGACTATGCCATTGCCAATTATTTGGCAACCAGGCAGCGGGAGGTAAGAGAAAACGACGAACGTAATAATTTTACACTCGACTCGCTCATGAAATACACCCCGCAAATGCTTAGGGACTCGATGGGTATGTACTTCTTCCCCGAAAGAATCACGAGAGACGTATTAAACAGTACCGGAAAAGATTACCAGACCAGTACAGCGGGAATCTCTCTCAATATTGTGCTGGAAGAACGCAATGAATACCAGCAGGACGGAGTGATCACTACCAAACCGAAATACATTTACCTGGTAAAAGTAAACGGGGAGAAAGACATCTTCAACGCATCCGATGACACCCACGAAGATCCCAGCGGAGAAGTAGAACTGGAAGACGAAATGACCGTTTGCCAGACCACCGGGATCCTGACGAATAACGGCGTGATCCATGTACTTGCCAATTACCACAGCTGGATCTTCAAGAAATTGACAGACTAAGGTTCTAGTTTTTAACCATTAAAAAAGATCAAAATGAAAATATATATAAGAATATTCGGTTCGGCCTTACTCTTGCTGGTATGCGCTGTGATGGGGTGTAAAAAGGTAACCGTTGGTTTTCTGAGCGACAACATACGTTATGCGTCAAATCCGGTATCGGTAGATCAGGGTGTCTTTCAGATTTCCAACGGCATCATCTCCGACGATTCCACACCTCCGTTCAAGATCACCTTACTGGATGTCAGACATAAGGCAACCGGACTAAGAGAGGAAGCATTTTTTAAACAATACAGCGTCGCAATCTGGAAATCAGCCTATAACCCGGTCACAGATACTACCCTGGAGCTGATCAATGCCAAACGCGGTTATGAAAAAAGACAGCCCCTCACCGTGC
>DATFQH010000448.1:0-13323 GCA_035264385.1 Pedobacter sp. | reverse complement strand
CGTACAGATCCGGACCAGAAGCCTAAGCTGTGGGATGTGGAGAACCTGAACGCAAGTTATGCCTATACGAAATTTGCACACAGAGATTTCATCAATCAGAACAATATTCAGGAAACCTACAGGGCTTCGCTGGCTTACAATTATTCGGGCCAGTCTAAAAGCTACCAGCCCTTTAACAATATTGTTAAATCGAATATGCTGGCTTTATTGAAGGAGTTTAACTTTAGCCTGCTTCCGAATTCGATCAATTTCAGGATAGATGTTGACCGGTATTATTCTGAGAATAGCCTGAGAAATAATGATCCCAATAATTCCATCCCGATCAATACGACTTTTAACAAGAATTTTCTGGTAACGCGGGTATATGGGATTTCCTGGAATCTGACCCGCTCATTGACGCTGGACTTTGATGCCACCAATTATTCTATTATTGATGAGCCTGATGGCAGGATCAATGGATCCAAACGGGATACGCTTTGGCAGAATCTGAAGCGACTGGGCAGAACTACAGATTACAGCCATAATATGAACATTACGTACAATCTTCCGGTGAATAAGATTCCCGGACTGGACTGGGTGAATGTGGCGACCAGGTACGGAACTAATTTTAACTGGCAGACGGAGCCGTTATCGACTTTGAGAAACCCTGATATTGATCTTGGAAACACGATTCAGAATTCGAGGATTGTCCAGATCAATCCGAACCTGAACTTTGCGAGTTTGTATAACAAATTTGGATTTGTTCGGAAAGCCGGAAAGGACGGCACGGGACCGGGTTTCTTTGTAGGTTTACTGACAGGAATTAAAAATGTTGTGGGTTCGTACGTTCAGAATAAGGGTACATTTTTACCGGGCTTTTTGCCGCGGACCAGTTATTTCGGTCTGGATGAGGCCACTGGTGCTCCGGGGCTTGGTTTCGTATTCGGAAGTCAGCGTGACATCAGGGACATGGCGCTGAGCAACGGCTGGGTTACCAGGGATACCTTACAGTCGCAGCTTTACATCAATACCCTGCGGGAGGATCTTGCTTTTACCAGTTTGATAGAGCCGCTGAGGGATCTGAGTATAACACTGACGGCAAATAAGAACAGGACACTGAACTTTTCTACCAATTTAAGGTACGATCCGAATGCACGTGAGTTTCAGAACCAGAGCCCGTATACAACGGGTGATTATAGTGTGTCCTTCATCACATTGCGTACTGCTTTTTCGGAGGGATCGGGGAATACGGTTTCCAAATTATACAATGAGTTTATGGCCAACAGGCAGGTGATTTCACAGCGTCTGGGGGCACTCAATCCGAATTCGTCGGGTAATTCCCTTGGCTTTTCTGATGGTTACAATAAGAGTTCGCAGGATGTGATTGTTTCTTCGTTCATTGCAGCCTATACTGGTAAGAGTGCTTCATCGGTAAGTCTGAATTCCTTCCCTAAAATACCGTTGCCAAACTGGAGGGTGAATTATCGGGGAATTACCAGGATTGCTTTTATTGCAGACAGGTTCACTTCTATAGACATCAGACATTCTTACCGTTCAATTTACAGTGTAAACGGCTTCAACTCGCTGATCAGGTATGATGAGACAAATGGCCATGTGAGCAGCAGGGACGTAAACGGAAATTTCCTTCCGGTATACCAATATGCGCAGGTTACCATAGCGGAGCAGTTTGCACCGCTGGTGGGTATCGATACCAGGTTTAAAAACAATCTGACTGCAAATTTTGAAGTGGGTAGGTCGAGGTTGTTGGGGCTGAGCCTGGCCAATAGTCAGCTGGCACAGTTGTCTGAGAACAACATGATCTTCGGTCTTGGATACAGGACTAACAAATTCAGGTTCCCTTTTGGCTTGTTTAAGGGAATGAAAATGGAGAATAATATGGATTTTAAACTTGATGTGGCTGTCAGGGACAACAAGACTGTAATATACAGGCCTGATATCAGCGAAGCTGAGGTTTCATCGGGCTCACAAAACATCACTTTCAGACCAAGTGTGGATTATGTTTTGAACCAGCGGTTTGATATCCGTCTTTTCTATGATTCGAACATCACCAAACCGTATACTTCCCAGACTTTTAATACCTCATTCAGTAACTTTGGTTTTAGTTTGAGGATTACGCTGAATTAGGATTGTTATACACCTGCAGATTAATTACCTTTGGAGGCGCTGTAGTATCTGCTTCGCTAACGAATTAACTTAAGATAACATAAACTAAGACAAATGAATTTTCCATCAGAATTAAAGTACACCAAAGACCACGAATGGGTTAAGATTGAAGGTAACGAGGCGCTAATCGGAATTACTGATTTTGCTCAGCGTGAACTGGGTGATATTGTATATATTGATATCAACACGATAGGCGATGAGGTGAATAAGGATGAGGTGTTTGGAACGGTTGAAGCGGTGAAAACTGTTTCGGATCTTTTTATGCCGGTTACAGCAACAGTACTGGAGGTTAATGCCGCGCTGAATGACAATCCTGAACTTGTGAATTCTGATCCATACGGACAGGGATGGATGGTAAAAGTGAGTATCTCAAATGCGGCTGAATTAGATGGCCTGCTGGACGCGGATGCATACAAAGCACTTGTAGGAGCATAGTTAATGAGCAAATTTCAAAGATTGAAGCACCAGAGCTGGGCCATTTTCTGGACGGTCTTTATTTTGGTATGCTGTAATATAAAAATGCCTGATTCATCCGGACCAGGCATTTTTTTTGAAGGTTTTGATAAATTGGTACACCTGGGATTTTTCTATGTGCTGACTATATTCCTGTTCTATGGAAAGATCAGATATCAGCACAACTACAGTTTCAGGTCGCTGACCATTTTTAAAGTGATCCTGATCGGGGCATGCCTGGGAGGGATCATAGAGTTATTGCAGTGGAAGGTATTTACTTACCGCTCTGCGGAGTGGTGGGACTTTGGCTGTGATATGATCGGCGTTTTTATGGGTGTATTCAGTTTTGTACTTTTACACAGATTTAATTATAACAAGCCTTAATATTAATCGGAAACTGGTATGAAAAAGCAAATCATTGTAGCGATATTAATCCTTTCGGCCGGTTTGATGAGTGGTTGCGCCATTTTTAACGGCGGCTGTAAGTGCCCTAAAGTTAGCTACAGAAGCCATCCGGGGAAGTAACATCCGCAGCTTCAGTTTATCCCGGAGCTAAGTCTTTTGTTATTTGGATTTATTATAGATAAAGGGTAACTTGCGCTCCAATCACATCATTAGATACAGATGAAACTTTCGCAGCTAAGCCCAGGAGAACGAGCAACCATAGTGTCTTTTACAGATCTCGACATGTCGGTTAAACTGATGGAAATGGGCTGTCTGCCAGGAGAGGAAGTGGAGATCGAGCGCTTTGCGCCAATGGGCTGTCCTATAGCGATCAGGGTGGCCGGTTATCAGCTTTGCCTGCGCAAAAGTGAGGCGTCTATTATTATAATTGAACAATAACTTGGCTGAAAATATAAAAATTGCTCTTGTTGGTAACCCCAATACCGGAAAGTCTACGCTTTTTAATCTGCTTACGGGTTTAAATCAGAAGATCGGTAATTTCCCGGGTATTACCGTTGATAAGAAAGTCGGCTACTGCAAACTTCCTCAGGGAAGACAGGCAGAGGTGACCGACTTGCCGGGTACCTATAGTTTATATCCTAAAAGCAGGGATGAAAGTATCGTGCTGCAGGTTCTGGCGGATAAGCGCAATTCGAGTCACCCGGATATCATTGTAGTTGTGGCTGATGCTACAAATTTGAGAAGGAACCTTCTGCTGTATACGCAGGTGGCAGATATGGGGATTCCGCTGGTGCTTGCCCTCAACATGACCGATATGGCCAAAAAAGAGGGCATTGAGATCAATATCGATAAGCTTTCTGAAAGACTGGGCGTTCAGGTTGTGCCAATTTCTGCAAGGAATAATACCGGCCTGGATCTGCTGAGGCAGGCCATTGACAATACAACCAGTATTTCTACACAGGTTGCCGGTGCCGATCTTCATATGCTGGCTCCTGAAGCGATTGAACTTGCTAAAGAGGCCCTCAAGACAGATAACGAATACATCGCACTGCAAATGCTTCATCAGCACCAGCCGCTGAATATGTTTACGCCTGATGAACATGAGGTTTTCGAGGAGATCAAACGTAGTCATAATTTTGAATCGTCTAAGCTGCAGGCTGCTGAAACGATAGCCCGCTACCGTTATCTGGGTTCTGTGCTGAGCGGTGTAATGGAGGATAAAGGAGCAGCGAGAAAGTTTGTATTGAGTGACAGACTGGATTCTGTGCTGACCAATAAGTTCTGGGGTTTTCTGATCTTCATTGCCATTTTGTTTTTTGTATTTAACTCCATATTCTCCTGGTCAACCTATCCTATGGATAAAATTGAGGAGACTTTTTTATGGATTACAGAGTATGGCCATCTGCATTTACCGGATGGCGTGCTTACAAATCTTTTATTGGACGGTGTCGTTGCAGGCCTGGGCGGAGTTGTAATTTTTATTCCGCAGATTGCCATCCTGTTTGCCTTTATCTCCATTCTGGAGGATACAGGGTACATGGCCAGAGTTACTTTTATGATGGATAAGGTGATGCGAAAGTTTGGCCTCAGCGGAAAATCGGTCGTACCGATGATCGGAAGTCTGGCTTGTGCGGTTCCTTCTATCATGAGCGCACGTAATATTGAAAGCTGGAAGGACAGGATCATAACTATTATGGTCGCACCTCTGGTGAGCTGTTCGGCGAGGTTACCTGTATATACATTGCTGATCTCGCTGGTGGTGCCTCAAAAGATGATCTGGGGCTTCATCAACCTTCAGGGGCTTACTTTGATGGGTATGTATGTGATCAGTATTGTGGCGGCTGTTATTGTAGCTTTTGTAATGAAGTTTCTGATAAAAGCCAAAGAGAAATCTTATTTTATCATGGAGCTTCCGGTATACAGGATGCCAAGATGGACCAATGTCCTGTTTACCATGTATGAAAAATCTAAGACCTTTGTGTTTGAAGCGGGGAAGGTCATCATTGCGATTTCAATAGTCTTATGGGTACTGGCCACTTATGGTCCTTCGGAAAGATTTGATGCAATTGATAAAAAATATGCAATGGTAGAAGCCCAAAAGGATAGTATACAGATTAGTATTCTGGAAAGGGATAAAGCTGCTGAGCGCCTTGAAAATTCATATGCTGGCATTTTAGGGCATGTGATTGAACCTGTGATAAAGCCCCTCGGATTTGACTGGAAGATAGGGATTGCGCTCATTACTTCTTTTGCGGCTAGAGAGGCATTCGTAGGCACCATGGCCACCATTTACAGTGTAGACAATGATGGTGAGGTAGCGACCATCAGAAACAAAATGAGGGGCGCGGTTAATCCTGATACCGGCCTCCCGGTATTTACTTTTGCTACCGCGTTTTCCCTGATGTTGTTTTATGCTTTTGCCATGCAGTGTATGAGTACTGTCGCGATCGTGTTCAGAGAAACCAAATCATGGAAGTGGCCTATGATTCAACTTGCTTATATGACCGCGCTCGCTTATGTAGCTAGTCTCATCGCTTACCAGCTATTGAAGTAAATTTCTTATCTTAGTGGTTGTGGAAAAGGAGAACATCTTAGCACAATATATGCCTTTGGGGGCGGCACCGATCATTGCACGCTGGATAGATTATTTTCAATGTGAATTTAAGATCTCTAAGAACAGGGCGACCAAGCTTGGTGATTACAGGCACCCTTATAAAGACGCTGGCCATAAGATCTCTGTAAATAACAACCTGAACCCTTACGCCTTTCTGGTAACTACGGTGCATGAATTTGCGCACCTGCTAACCTGGAATGACCATAAAAATAAGGTGAAGCCGCATGGCGACGAATGGAAGTATAATTTTAAGCGGATGATGGTTCCGTTTATGGATAAACAAATTTTTCCTGAAGATATCCATCTGGCAATTGTCAGTTATTTGACCAATCCTTCTGCGGCCAGCTGTACGGATTTAAAGTTGTCCCGCGCATTAAAAAAATATGACCTGGTAACGCATGTTTCCCGATTGGAAGAACTTCCTCAGGATACTGTTTTTACTATCAAGGACGGTCGCAAATTTAAAAAAGGAGAAAGGCTGAGGAAGAGATACAGATGTGTTTGTCTGGACAACGGGAATACCTACCTTTTCAATCCCTTGGCGGAAGTTACACTGGCCGCTACAGGCACATAAAATGCTTCCTTATTTTGTACTTCCCATTTGATGGGCAGTCTGGCGTCTTTAAATGCTTGGGGATATAGTAGCAGGCTGTCGGTAAAAGCATCATTTTCATTTACGGTTATGCTTGAATGGTATCCGCCGGGTAAGCTGCTTTTTAACAGGATGTATTGGCCTTCCGATGAGGAAATGAACTGGTCAAAAATAAGCTCAAACTTGTCTGTACCTGATAGTGCAGCATTCAGTGTGTTGATCTGATCCGTATAATTTTCTATGGTGCTGGCTATTTTGAGGTCTTGAAAGGATCTTGTATTAAGCGCAGAAGAGGAGATGGCTGTTTTGTGCTCTTGCTTAAACGGAATATTACTTCTCAAAAAAGTCCGTTTTTCTTCAAATACTGTATCCTGCCCCTGAGTTCTTTTCATCAATTCTTTGATCAGCAGCAAGGTGTCATTTTTCAAATATAGCCTGCTTGTCTTTTCGCTAAGACCCTCACTGGTGGTTTGCTCAATATAAAGAGTTGCGACACCTTGCCAGCTATATTTCTCCGCGTAAAGTGACTTACCGTCCATCTGGTAAACCAGGCTGCTGTGTTTGTTCATGTTTTTGCTTTCGATATCGATGGAGTCTGCATATAATAAGATCGATCTTTCATTTTCGGGCACATCTGAATAGCGGCTGGCCAGGTCGGCCTGCGGATGCTTTGGCTTGTTGCTGCAGGAAAACAGGAACAAAATGATTAAAAGTGAGCCTATTTTAATTTTCATAGCAGATCTTTTAATGGCTTACATGGCGATTATCGTGCCAACTGCTAATAAGCCAGCAGTCTGCGAACAGTCTCTGGTAATCTGCTATTGGCCAGGAAACTGTCTTCAAGGATTTTATTCATCGGGATAGCCGTGTCAATACTGGCACATCGCATCACCGGGGCATCCAGATATTCAAAACAATACTCGGAGATCCATGCCGCCAGTTCTGCTCCAAAACCCGAGGTCATCGTGTCTTCGTGCAGGATCAGCACCCTCCCTGTCGCCCTGACAACGGCTGCTACGGTCTCCTTATCCCATGGTTGCAGGGATCTGAGATCTACCAGTGTAGCTTCAACGCTGGGGTTTTGCTTCAGGTAAGCCAGCGACCAGTGTACGCCTAATCCGTAGGTAATAATGCTCATCCTGCTCCCGTGCGTCAGGATATTAGCTTTGCCGATCTCTAATGTGTAAAATCCACCGGGAACCGGGCCGGTCAGACTTCTGTAGAGGTATTTGTGTTCGAAGTAAATTACGGGGTTAGGGTCTTCTATGGAGGCAAGCAGCAGCCCTTTTGCGTCATCTGGAAATGCCGGATAGACAACTTTGAGGCCTGGTGTTTTTGTAAACCATGCTTCATTGCTTTGTGAATGGAAGGGGCCCGCGCCGGTTCCGGCGCCTGTAGGCATACGAACTACCACGTCGGCCTTTTCACCCCATCGGTAGTGCGTCTTTGCCAGGTTATTAACGATCTGATTGAAGCCACAAGTTACAAAGTCGGCAAATTGCATCTCGACGACTGATTTGAAGCCGTTGATGGAAAGCCCCAAGCCGGCCCCTACAATCGCAGATTCGCAGATCGGAGTATTGCGTACTCTCGCTCTTCCAAATTCGTCTGTGAAGCCCTCTGTGATCTTAAATGCTCCGCCGTATTCGGCAATGTCCTGCCCCATCAGCACAAGATTGCCGTGCCTGCGCATTGCCTGCCTCAGGCCCTCTGAAATGGCATCGATATAACGGATTACTCCGGACGCTTCTGTGGCTGCTGCCGGACTTTCTGTATGAGGATAGAACATGTCATCTATCTCCTGCTGTATATTTTCCAGAGGCTCGTCTTCGGCGAATGCTGCTTCAACTTCTCTTTCTATACTTTGCTTAAGCTCTGCTCTGATGCCAGATATCTGGGCGCTGCTGAGCACCTGTTGTTCGGTCAGGTAATTTTCAAAGTTCTTTACCGGATCTTTCTCTTCCCATTTGCTGATCAGTTCGGCCGGCACATATTTGATTCCTGAAGCTTCTTCATGACCGCGCATTCTAAAGGTAAGACACTCGACCAGGACAGGCCTGGGGTTTTTTCTGATACTGGATGCGAGGGAGTTTAAGGTGTCATAAACTTCAAGGATGTTGTTGCCGTCGATCTGAACACCTTCGATTCCGTAGCCTATTGCCTTGTCGACCAGGTTACATTTGAACTGTTCACTGATTGGTGTAGAGAGACCGTATCCATTATTTTCTACCAGGAAGATCACCGGGAGATTCCATACGGCCGCTACATTTACCGCTTCATGAAAATCGCCTTCACTGGTAGCGCCTTCTCCTGTGAATACAAGTGTTGCGTTTTCTCTTTGGCTGATCAGGTCGGCAAGTGCAATTCCATCTGCTACGGCCATCTGGGGGCCGAGGTGTGAGATCATTCCTATGATCTTGTAGGCTTGGGAGCCAAAATGAAATGACCGGTCTCTTCCCTTGGTAAATCCCGTGATTTTACCCTGCCATTGTGCCACAAGCTTTCTCAACGGGATATCTCTGCTGGTAAATACCCCGAGGTTCCTGTGCATCGGAAGTATATATTCTGAACTTTGCATGGCGAGTGTACTGCCAACAGCGATAGCTTCCTGTCCGATCCCTGAAAACCATTTTCCTATTCTACCCTGACGCAGTAAGATGAGCATTTTTTCTTCGACCATTCTGGGGTACAGCAATCTTTTATAGAGATCTGTAAGGAAGGCGCTGCTCTTGTCTTTTCTGTCGAAAACCATATGAATTTTGCGGGTCAGCGTTAGTCTTTAGGCTCTTTGTGCTTGTCCTGCCATTGCCGGGCAAAGGACTTATCTGATATTACCGGCATGGAACGGTATTTACCCCACTTCTTACGGAATAGATTTTTCAGCAGGAAATTTTTGATCTTTCCGCTGATGGTGTCCATCCGAGACCTTTTCTGCATGCCAATCTTCCATAGCTTCCATCCAATCTCTTCTGATTTTGTGTTTTCATTTCCTGCTGCCGCATCTCTGCGATTGAGGAGCAGCATTTTATGAATGTCAATTTTGGCCGGACAAACTTCGGAACACTTGCCGCAAAGGCTCGATGCATAACTTAGGTGTTTGAAGTCCTTCATCCCCTTAAAATGGGGAGTTATAATGGATCCAATAGGCCCGCTATAGGTTGTGTTGTAGGTGTGGCCACCGATATTTTTGTAGACCGGGCAGGCATTTAAGCAAGCACCGCACCTGATGCAATAAAGAGCCTGACGCTGTTCCTTTTGAGCAAGCAGGTTCGTCCGCCCATTATCCAGCAGGATAACATACATTTCTTCAGGACCATCAGTTTCGCCGGCTTGTCTTGGCCCACTCAGGATCGTGTTGTACACGGTGAGGTTTTGACCTGTGCCATGACTTGCCAGCAAGGGCCAGAAGAGATCGAGATCTGCGATTGATGGAATCACTTTTTCTATGCCTACAATAGCGATGTGGATTTTTGGAAAGGTGGTACACAGTCTTGCGTTTCCTTCATTTTCGGTCAACGCTATGCTGCCTGTGTCTGCGATTAAGAAATTACCACCGCTGATACCTATGTCGGCCTTCAGGTATTTTTCCCTTAAAAGTTCTCTTGCTTTTTGAACAAGTTGCTCGGGTGTATAATCTATCGGGGTACCGAACTTTTCGTGGAATAGCTTAGCGATCTCTTCCTTGCTCAGGTGCATAGCCGGAGTTACAATGTGGTACGGGTGCTGGCCCAGCAACTGAACTATGTATTCGCCAAGATCGCTTTCCAATGATTCTACGCCATGTTTCCCCAGGAAGTCGTTTAGATGGATCTCCTCTGTGGTCATAGACTTTGACTTAATGACCGTTTTACCACCGCTTTTATTGATGATGTTCAGTATCTCTCGCTGTGCTTCGTCGACATCATTTGCCCAAATCACCTTGCCGCCTCTGCGCTGAAAATTGGCTTCAAATTCCGGCAGAAATTTGTCGAGGTTTTCCATGACACGCCACTTGATCACATGGGCCTTGCGTTTGGAGTTTTCGAGATTCTCGAATTTAGAAAGACCTCTTTCAACTGCAACATTGTATTTGCCGATGTTGTAGTTAATTGTTTTACGATGGCCTAAATCGAAAGCTTTCTCATCCGCCTTTATCAAAAATTCTTCAGCAATCTTAGTCATATTCAAACTTAGATAAATTTGTCAGTATATTCAATATACCAACGTCAACTTCATACACATTGCTATTGTGTCCGGAAATAAAAAAGCCTGTCAAAGAAAGACAGGCTTTTTTATCAGACTTTATTTTTTTGCTGTACCATCATCGTTTTTGTCGACAACCGGTCTCTTTACTGCGTTTGCGAGTTCCCAGGCAGTAAAATATACCAAACGAGCTCTTTTTGCCAGCATCGGGAAGTCTATTTTACTCACTTCATCACTTGGCTGGTGATAATCATCATGAACACCATTGAAGTAAAATATTACAGGAATGCCGTGTTTAGCAAAGTTATAATGGTCGGATCGGTAGTAAAATCTGTTTGGATCAGTACGATTGTTATATCTTTCGTCCAGCTTAATATTTACATAATCCTTATTTGCCTTTTTGCCGATTTTGTCCAGGTCTGAACTGAGCATGTCTGAACCGATGATGTATACGAAGTTGTTGTCACTTTCATGATCTTTATCGCCCCGACCTATCATATCAATATTCAAATTGGTGATTGTCTTTTCCAGCGGAAAGACAGGGTTTTCAGAGTACCATTCAGAACCCAACAGACCTTTTTCTTCTCCGGTGACAGTCATAAACAAAATGCTCCTTTTAGGCCCTTTTCCTGCCTTTTTAGCTTTTGCAAATGCTTCAGCGATCATTAACACTCCGGTTGTGCCAGAGCCGTCATCATCCGCACCATTGTTTATCTTATCTTCACCTTTCACATCGGGAGTAATGCCAATGTGATCGTAATGTCCTGTCACAACCAATACTTCATGTTTAAGTTCTGGATCTGATCCTTCAAGAAATCCCAGCACATTCTCTGCCCTTACTTTCTTTTCTGTCTTGGTTGCGCATACACTCACTGCAATTTTTATTTCTTGCGTAGCAGGCTTGCCGGTATCAGCAATTTTCTTTTTCAGTGCTTCAAGAGTTGTTCCCGAACCGGTAATGATCTTGTTGGCAGCTAAAGTCCCAATGGTGACTACCGGCATAGACTGAGGAGCGTTCAGACGATCAATATTTTCCTTGGTTTTCATGACCAGCTGTTCGGTCTGCAGGTAATTTTTCAAATTATCCGACATGTTATCAACTGCGGGATCAATTACAAGCACTGCGGCAGCTTTATTTTCAGCAAGGTATTTCAGTTTGGTATTCAACGCTGAGCCAGCTGATTTAGCGGATGCTTCTGTCAACGGCTGTCCATTGGGCTCACCAGCTCTCATGATCATAACTATCTTTCCCGCTATATGCTGTCCTTCAAAATCATTATAGCCGGTTTTGTTCAGTCCGTATCCTGCGAAAAGGATTACCGGGGCATTTAACATAAAGCCTTTTGCTGAAACAGCCTGAGGCATAACATAAAATTCCGTTAGGGCTTCTGCGGGTTGTCCGTCTATGGTTAATATTTGCGAAAGACCATAACCTACCATGTCTACGGACTGGAAATAATCGCCTTTTACAGGGCCTTTTAAGCCAATTGCCTTAAAATGACCTTTGATATAATCCGCAGCCTTCCAGCCTCCAGGCGTACCCGTTTCCCTACCCTCATACTCGTCTGAAGCCAGTATAGACAAATGTTTAAAGGCATTGTCTTTTGTTATTGTCTGGCCGAATTTTACTGCATCCTTATTTTGAGCAGTTACTGTGCAGCCCAATAGCAGTATAAGACTGGTATAAAAAAAATGTCCTTTCATGAATCAGTTAGTTTATGATGTTAACGTTCTGCGCTTAGCAGGATATTTTGTCGACACGGCCTCCGTGCCTTCCGCCTTCAAACGGAGTATTTATAAATGTCGTTGTCATTTGCCTGGCGAGATCTTCCGAAACAAATCTTGCCGGGATGCATAATATGTTTGCGTTGTTATGTTGCCTGGCTAGTGCTGCTATTTCATTCAGCCAGCAAATCGCCGCACGGATTTTCTGGTGCTTATTTGCGGTTATGGCAACGCCATTTGCACTTCCGCACACCAGAATGCCAAAAATGAATTCGTTACTTTCTACTGCAGATGCTACAGGATGTGCAAAGTCAGGATAGTCAACTGAATCAACGGAATGGGTGCCAAAATCTTTAACTTCGTAGTCCTTAAGGTAAGATTTAAGCAGTTCCTTGTATTCAAAGCCTGCATGGTCTGAACCGATTGCTATATTAATTTTTTCTGTGGGCATCTTTCTGATTATAAGTAATTTACTAATTAACTTTAGTTACGCCATATAACTCTTTCTTCTTTTTTTTCTCTATGCTTGCCGAAATATGAATACTCAATTCGTACAATAAAAACAGAGGAAGAGCCACTATGAGCATTGTATAAGGATCTGCAGTAGGAGTTACTACAGCAGCTATAATCAAAATAATAACTGAAGAGTACCTTCTGCTCGCACGCATGAATGCTGGCGTCATAATTCCCATCTTTGATAGGATATAGATGATTACCGGCAGCTGAAATATTACTCCTGAACCTAGTGTAAGTGTCATTACAGATGAAAGGTAAGAATCGATGGTGAAGGTGTTTTCAATGTCTGGACTCACCGTAAAGTTGGTCAGGAAGTTAATGGACAGTGGACAAATCAGATAATAACCAAAAAGTATCCCAAGAAAGAACAGAAAAGAGGCAAAGGCCACGAAGCCACTTGCAGATTTTCTTTCGTTATCGTGCAATGCCGGCTTCACAAACAGCCAAAGCTCAAAAAGAAGGTAGGGAATACCAAGAATAATGCCTACCATCACACACGAATTAAGTTGCAGGGTAAACTGACCGGCCATTTCAGTATTGATGATCTTAGCGTCGATTTTGGTGATACAAAGATCGGGTCCGAGAGAAGGAAACTTTTCCACGAGTTTGCACATCATCCGGTAGGTCCAGAAACCGGGGTTTTTAGGCCCCATAATTATCGTGTTAAAAATGA
>DATFQH010000447.1:0-10019 GCA_035264385.1 Pedobacter sp. | reverse complement strand
GTTTGTGCCCCTACCTGGTTTACATACAGCAGGGGTAGCTGGTATTTTTTAGCGTTGTCTGCCAGTACCTGTACCCGTTCTTCATCGTGCAGGTAAGAAAAAGGCGATGCCGCAATGTTGATCATGAGATCGGGTGCCTGCAGGATCAGCTGGTCCATCGGGTTGGAAATGTACAGTGGATTGTTGTTGATGTTCCACAAGTCTTCGCAAATGGTTAGTGCGATCTTGCGCCCTTTGAATTCGATACAGTTGAATTGTATGGCGGGTTCGAAGTAACGATACTCGTCGAACACGTCGTAGTTGGGCAGCAGTGCTTTTTTTACGGTCGCCTTTACCTGGCCGTTTTCTATAAAATAGGCGGCGTTATACAAGTCTTTCCCGGCTAATACATCATTCTTTACCGGCAGTCCGATGATACAGGCAATGTCTTTGCATTCGGCAGCGATTTCAACGGCCGCGGCTTCACAGAGATCAATGAATTCTTCAAATTCCAGAAAATCACGTGGCGGATAGCCACATACGGAGAGTTCGGCAAAGACCACCAGATCTGCCCCCTGGTCTTTAGCCAGCCGGACGTTGTCTATGATCTTTTTTGTGTTGTATTCGAAATTTCCAATGTGGTAATTAAGCTGCGCCAGTGCAATTTTCATGTTGCTGTAGTTTTAGTGTTCCGGAATTTTACTTAAGTTATTTCTTAGAAGAAAACCCCAAAGTTGATGCCAACATAGTGGTTACGGATGCTTGTCTGGTCATCTGTAGAAATGTCTGTAAAGCCATTGTTATAAGTAAGACCAGTAGTAATACTTTGTTTTCCGTTGAGATCGAACTCGGCACCGGCACCGATAATGAGGCCTGCCCTGTAAAATTTAATGTAGTCGGATACATTCACGTCTTTGTAGCCAGCGTTTCCTGAAACTTCGGCATCTTGCTTTGCACCAATATTAAAGTCATTGGAAAGGCCGAACTGCCCGTACCAGCGAATATCTCCGATTTGCACGGTTCTTAGCTTTAAGGTTAACGGCAGCTCTATGTATTGCAGCTTATATTTCAATTCATATGCCGATTGCTGCGGCGGGTTTGGAAATTCTGATGATGGTGAGGGGGAAACCATAACCTCGGTACTCTTACCGTTGATGGTAGTGATGGTAAGCCCGGTTGAAAAACTGTAATTTTCAGCGAAGTTAAAATCGGCCAGAAGCCCGTAAGAGAATCCTAAGGAGACGCCGTTGCTTTTGCCTACCTGAGGCTTAACCCAGCCAACTGTAGGATGCGCGGTAAGCCCAAGCCTGAAACCATAGCCATTTCCTGCTTCCTGCGCCTGCAGGCTTCCTGCAAAAAACAAAAACACCAGCCCAATAAACGTTCTTTTCATATATTTGTTAATCATGGTACATAACGTAAAACTCCGTCAAATCTATTTATTTTTTCTGTTTGTAGTGGTTTTTTTTTCTCCCGCACTGCTGCTGGTATCCTGTAAGCAGGATACAAAACCCGATGTTAGTGCGCTGCATTTAGATGTGAAGACTGACCGTTTTGATAAGGATCTATATACCGGAAAGGATAAGGACATTAAGACAACAGATACCCTGCTGAAAAAAAAATATGGGTTTTTCTATCAGGATTTTGCCGATAGAATGGTCGGAAACGGATCTTATACTACCGCGCAGATTATAAACTATATGTATAAGGACCAGGCGTATAGCGATCTGCAAAAAGAGGTAGACAGTGTATTCAAGGATCTTACTCCTTACAATGAGGAAATTACGCAAACCTTCAAATATGTTAGGTATTACTACCCTAAGGCCCCGATTCCCCGTTTTATTTACTTTGTTTCGGGATTTGCCGTGCAGACACCCATCGGGGAAGATTATCTGGGCATAGGGCTGGATATGTTTATGGGTAAGGACAGTAAATTTTACAAGGCCATTGTGCAAAGTGTTCCAGCTTATCTGTCACGTCGATTTGCTCCGGAATACCTTGTTCCCCGTGTAACCGAGACTTATGCAAGAGAGGAGTTGTTTCCGGAACGTGATGAAGACAGAACCTTACTTGCAAAGATGATTCACAATGGCAAGGTCCTTTATTTTATGGATCAGGTTTTGCCCGAAAGTGTTCCTGATTCGGTAAAGATCGGCTATACAGCCAAACAGCTGGAATGGTGTGAAGCTTTCGAGGCCGAGATATGGGCTTATTATTTGCAGAACAACCTGCTGTTTGAAACCAACTTTGATGCTATACAGGTACTTTTGAGCGATGGTCCTTTTACGCCTGGACTGGGTGAAAAAATGGAATCTGCACCTAAACTGGGTGTTTGGACCGGCTGGCAGATCGTAAGGAGATATATGGAGGAAAACAAAGAGGTAACCCTGCAGCAACTGATGGCCGAGAAGGATGCGCAAAAGATTCTGAATGCTGCCAAATACAAACCCAGATTCAGGTAGGAGGTTAACCTATATGTATTTTCTTTGTAACTGTTAACGCTATAAGTGAATCGCCTGAAAGGACGGGAATGGCCTGGCAGATATTAAGCTGCAGGCAGAATTTTACGTCTTCTTCGATGTTGAGCTGAGCCAGCCTGTGGCTGTGTGAAGATTTGTGGAGATAGGCCCTTAGGTCTTGTCTGGCAACCTGGTAAAGATCTTCTGCGGCTACTGAAGAGTCGTCGAAATGTGTAAAGTCTTTTCTGAGCGCTGTAACGACAGCTCCAGCAAACAGGGTGTCTTCGAGGTTAAACTGGTCTTTCCAGCCTGCGCAAAGCAGCAGAACGCTTTTATTCTGCTCCCTGAGCCAGTCGCACAATGCCTGCAGGTTTAGAAAAGAACCGATTACCACCTGGCTGGCTTTTGCTCTTGCCATATGCAATGCTTTTGTGCCGTTTGTGGTGGTAAGTACAATGGTTTTACCGGCTACTTTTTCTTTTTGATAGGAGAACGGAGAGTTGCCGAAATCATAACCCTTTACTACTTCTCCGTCGCGCTCGGCGGCAAGCAGATATCCACTGTCTGAATAGTTCAGACAGTCTTCCACATGGGCAACAGGTATGATTGCGGCGGCCCCATTGTCTATACCGTAGACCATGGACGAGGTTGCTCTAAGTATATCAATTACTACTACGATGCTATTGCTGATATCATAAAGGTGAAGTAATGCTGGCGTTAGGCAAACTTCTATTCGTTTTTGCATGGCTGGTTTGGTATGTGTTATTTGTAGAATGGAAATTTAACTATTTTCGCCTTAATGCTGGCGTTGCGAATGCTAATATAGATTTCCGTACCTTCTTTAGCGAATGCTTTGGCAACATAGCCCATACCGATTGCTTTTTGCAGTGACGGCGACTGGGTGCCGGAAGTAACTTTACCAATGGTATTGCCCTGCTCGTCGAGAATTGGATAATCGTGACGCGGAATTCCCCGGTCTATCATTTCAAAGCCTACAAGTTTACTATTGATTCCTGCTTCCTTCTGAGCCTGCAGATTTGCTGAATTGGTGAATTCTTTGCTGAACTTTGTGATCCAGCCAAGGCCTGCTTCTATTGGAGAGGTCGTATCGTCGATGTCGTTTCCGTAGAGGCAGAAGCCCATTTCCAGGCGCAGAGTGTCTCTTGCGCCAAGGCCAATGGGTTTAATGTTCAGTGAGGCTCCGGCAGCAAAGATGGCATCCCAAATGGTTTGGGCGTGTTCATTGTCAAAGTAGATTTCAAATCCTCCGGCTCCGGTATATCCGGTTGCAGAGATGACAACGTTGTCTATACCGGCAAAGCGCCCCTTAACAAAGCTATAGTACTCCATTGCCGCCAGGTTAACGTCGGTAAGCGTCTGCAGTGCCTCTGCTGCTTTCGGCCCCTGGATTGCCAGCAATGATGTTTTGTCAGAGATGTTGTGCGTCTCTACGCCTTTATTATTAAACTGCTGGATCCAGTTCCAGTCTTTTTCTATGTTTGATGCGTTTACAACCAGCATATAGGTTTTTTCATCGATACGGTATACCAGCAGATCGTCGACTATACCGCCTTCTGTATTGGGAAGGCACGAATACTGAACCTTGCCATCATACAGTTTTGAAGCGTCATTGCTGGTAACACGCTGGATCAAATCCAGTGCATGCTCGCCTTTCAGGATGAACTCGCCCATGTGACTAACATCGAATACACCTACGCCGGCTCTGACAACAGCATGTTCTGCGTTGATTCCTTCATATTGAACTGGCATGTTATAGCCGGCAAATGGCACCATTTTGGCACCCAGTGAAATGTGCTTTTCTGTTAATGCAGTATTTTTCATGTTTATCTGTTAGTAAAAACGTGGGCAAAAGTACGTAAAATTTACACACGAAGTAATTTCTGATAGATATTGAGCATTCTTTCGGAAACCGTTGAAATGTCGTGGTCGCGTTCTACAGTTTTTCTTGCATTTTCACCTATTTCACGCCATTTGATCGGATTGGTGATGCATTGAAGAATGGAACGGTAGAATTCATCGGCAGTATCTGCGATAAGGATATCTCTGCCGTGCAGGCATTTGATGCCTTCGGCAGCCATGCTGGTTGCGATAATGCACTTACTCATGGCCATCCCTTCTATTATCTTTACCCGCATACCGCTTCCGGAGAGCAGGGGCACGATCATGATGGCTTTGGAATTGATGAATTCTATGGCATCAAACACTTCACCTTCTACAACGAGGTTGTCTGAGTCGTATTCGAAGAATTCTCTTTGCATGTTCTTGCCCGCGATATAAAAGCGAAGTTCACTGCTCAGCTTTTCGATGTCCGGCCATATTTCATCGAGAAACCATTCGAGCCCCTCCTTATTCGGGCGCCAGTCCATCGCCCCGAGATGAAACAATGTTGGAAAACTGGTTTTTGATGAGTCGGATATGTATTTATCGAAGTCGAGTGCCACCGGAAATACTTCGATGCTCGCATCGCCACCAAAGCGGACAATGCTTTGCCTGTCTTGCTCGCTAATGGCAAAGATTTGATGAAAGCGGTTGATCTGTTCTGTTTCGTATACTTTAAGGCGCCTGGCAAGAAATTGCAGGTATCGCCGTCTGGGTGTAAAGCCTTCGGTCATGGCGATCCGTTCCCAGACATCGAACTCGATATTGTGCGCACGGTAAATGACCTTCGCCTTGCTGTTTGCCTTTACGATATCGAGATAGGGAACTATAAAAAGTCCTTCAAACTGTATGATGTCGAATTCGTTTTCCTTGAGGATCTCTTCCAGAATCCTGGCGGCTTCGTCGTCATAATAGCGGGAAACGTTGTATGATTGATTAGAGAATATATTGAAAAACGCGCCCCAGATGTTTACTTCAGTATCGAGCGTGAAGGAATGGAAATTGATACTGTCGAATACCGGGTCGTAAATATCGTCTACATCGACCTTGTGCTTGCTGGCATTGATACTGAACAGCGTGATCTCTACACCAAGACGAAGCAATCCCTTTATAGTATTGTAAACTACTATAGGATACCCGCTATTGACCGGGAATGGCACTCTGCTAGTTAGAATTAGTGTTTTCAATGCTGTGAAAATACTAATTCTGCTCCATTTTAGGAAAATAAAGCGAGTTGGGGATCACTAATACTGAAAGTTCTGCGATGGAAGGGAGACAATCCATGTGCTATGGATGCGTTTCTATGTATTATTGTTGGATATCCTTTATTCTGGTGCCATTCGTAATGGGGATAATGCGCAGAAAGGCCTTCCATGAACTCATCGCGATGCGTTTTCGCAAGAATCGAAGCGGCCGCTATATTAAGGTATTTCCCGTCTCCTTTAATGATACAGGAGTGAGGAATGTTTGGATAGGTTTTAAAGCGGTTTCCGTCTATGCTGAGGTATTTTGGCTGGATACTTAATTTTTCTATAGCCCGGTGCATCGCCAGAAATGAAGCGTTCAGGATATTAATGCGGTCTATTTCAATATTGTCTACTTCTGCTACTGCCCAGGCTATCGCCTCCTTTTCTATGATCAGCCGGAGGGCGCAGCGCTGTTTGTGGGTAAGTTTTTTTGAGTCTGTTAGTTCTCCTGCAATAAAGTCTGGCGGCAATATTACTGCTGCTGCAAATACAGGTCCTGCCAGACAGCCTCTTCCTGCTTCATCGCAGCCGGCTTCCAGTAATTCGTTTTGATAACAGTTCAGTAACATATGAACGCAAAGTTAATAATTATCTGGTGGCAAGACTAAACAGAAATATTTTGTGATTTTACATCAAAGGCATCCCTCAGGCCAATGGCGAGCAGGTTAAATGCGTATACGGTGATCATGATGGCCAGACCCGGCAGAATGGCCAGATACGCGGCATCCATAACGATATACCCGTAGTGCTCTTTGATCATCCCTCCCCAGCTGGGCATAGGGGGCTGAGCACCGAATCCTAAGAAGCTAAGCCCTGTTTCGAGCAGAATCGCGGATGCAAAGTTTGCTGAGGCTACCACCAGGATCGGACCGGCTATGTTGGGCAATATGTGCCTGGTGATGGTTCGGGCGGTTGTGTATCCAAGTGCTTTTGAGGCTTCGACAAATTCTACTTCTTTGAGCGCCATTACCTGCCCCCTTACCAGACGGGCTACGTCGACCCAGGTGGACAGCCCCACCGCAATGAATATTTGCCAGAATCCCTTACCAAGTGCAAAGGAAATGGCGATGACCAAAAGTAGTGAGGGCAGTGACCAGATCACATTCATGAACCAGCTAATGGCGGCATCGGTTTTACCCCCGAAATAGCCCGCAAGGGCTCCGAGGCTGACGCCGATAATTAAGGAGATGATAACAGCAATGAGGCCAACTGAAAGCGACACACGAATGCCCAGGATCAGTCTGCTGTACAGGTCCCGGCCATACATATCTGTACCGAGCCAGAAGGTTTGCCGGTAGGTATTGGTTCCCTGTACCAACGGATATTCTGCTTCTTCTGCCTGCTCATCGTCGCCGATGTATTCGCGTGCGTATACTTTGTTCTGCTCTTGTCTGTAAGAGGTGATGGGGATACTTTTGTACGCAGCTTCTTTTCCGTAAAGCATTTTCTCAAAAAAACCTGTTTCCCGTATTGGTTCATTCCTGCTGATGATGAGAAACTGAAAGGTGCGCCCGGGTTTCTTATTGGTGATCTGCAGGTGCATGGTATTTGCGTAGGGTGTTTGATCGGGAATGATGAGGTAGCCGAGAAGGCCCGCCACCATGAGCAGTATAATAAATACCAGCCCGCAAAAGGCCAGTGTATTGGCCTTTAAACGTTTCCATATTTTTTGCGAGGGGCTATTACTCATATCGCTATTTTACCATTCTGTCTTTCCAATTGTATTTGCCTGAATTTCCGGCTATACCTATGTATACAATATATATAATGTGCAGGATGTTGAGCACTGGCAGTAGCGTTAACAGTCTCCTTCGTTTTGCAAACTTAGTTACCCCTCTTAAGAAAACAAATTCTATGAGCATTTTTGTTAATAATTGTGCCGCTGCAATTTTTAGGCAGGACAGTATGAAGATGCCGGCAAAGATATTGGCAAGGATACTCAGGTTGAACAGCCAGATGCATACACCGAGTATAATGATAGACTTGTTCTTATACCGCGTACTTTTTGAGGCCCAGCGTTTTCTTTGTTGAATGAATTCTTTGAGCGTAGCCTTGGCATGTGTATAAACGATGGCGTCTGTATTTTTTAGAAAGCCAATGTTGCTGCTATACCTTGCGGCTATTTTATGGAGCAGTAGTTCATCATCGCCGGAAGCAAGATCGTCGATTCCCTTGAAGCCACCAACTTCATAAAAGGCTTCTTTTTCATAGGCCAGGTTTGCGCCATTGCAGGTTGAGGGTTTTTTGTTTCCTATGGTAGAGGCTCCGAGGCCGATCAGGTATAAAAACTCCAGCGACTGGGCTTTCTCGAAAAAGCTTTTTTCTTCAAAAAAGGCTACTGGTGAGGAAATCATTTTATGTTGTTTTTTTTCATAGAAGCAGACAATGGTTTGCAGCCATCTGGGCCCCATGCTGCAGTCTGCATCTGTAGTGATGATCAGCTTTCCGCTGGATTGACCTATAGCGGTCTGAATGGCTTTTTTCTTATAGGAATTTAGTGCCTTGTTTTCACTCAAGACAATGAGTTTGATGCCGCTGCCTGCATATGACCGGATAATTTCGGCGGTTCGGTCTGTGGAGTGGTCATCAACGAAGATGATTTCTGTAAGCTGCTTATCATAGGTCTGGGCAAGCAGGGCGTCGATGGTTCTGGAGATATTGTTTTCTTCGTTACGGGCAGCGACGATGATGGAAACTTTGGTGGTGTTGGGGTTTGCGTCTACATTCGGGTTTGCGGGTATAGCGGGATCAAAATATTTTATTTTGTACCACCCGTTTACGAATGCGAGTACAACAATAATGTACAGGATCGTCAGAAAAGCGGATATAAAACTAATTATGCTGAGTACTTCCAAAAAAATTGAGTTTAGAAACGAAATAAGTGCCTAAGATAGCAGGAATTATAATATTTACCAGCCAGATAGTAGCGGTACAAGCGATGACGGCCACATCCTGGTCTGTAACTGAACTGAAAAAATAAGAGGCGGTTACGCTCCTTACGCCTATATCGAACAGATCGAGAGAGGGCAGCGTTGACTGAACAAAAAACAGGATGCTGACCATCATCAGGATATCCATATAATAGATGTTAGGGATAAGCCAGTAAAATAGTATAAAATACTGACTGCTGAACACGGCATACCGGGCCAGACAGTAAAACAAAATGGTAAGGAGTTCCTTTTTCTGATACCTTGAAAGGATATTATAAAACTTTTTGTATTTCCGCGTGAATCGTATGGACAACAGGATTCCGTTTAGCCACCTGATATTGAAATAGAAGACAATGAAGAACAGGCAGAACATGACGGAAAGGACAACCAGGGCGTAAAATAGTCTGTAATCAATATCAACGAACCGGTAAATAAATACACAGAGTGCTATCGCGCCGAAAATATTGGTCAGCACCATTTGCCCGATGTTGCCCACTGCCATCGCTACCACGCCTACAACTCTCCTCTTGGGAGACAGAAAGAAAACTCTGCCGCCATATTCTCCGATCCTGTTGGGGGTAAATACTGCCCAGGTAAGGCCGCAGAAGACGGATTCGATAGCTCTCCACAAGGTAATTCTTTCCACTTGTGCAATCAGCCGCTTCCATTTGGCTGCTTCCAGCCCCCAGTTCACCAGCATTAGCAAAAAGACAGATGTGATGACTAAGATGATCTCTGTTTGCGGGATATCTTTAATGAGCTCCACGAACTCTCTTAGGTTCTGATTTGCGATGAGTTTATGGTAAATAAACCAAAATGCGAAAGCAACGACAGCCGCTTTAATAAATATAGAAAGTAGTCCTTTGTAACGTGATATCAACTTTTTTATGTTTACTGTCTGCAAATATGCTTAATATTGTTCTATGTTGGTTGAAAAAAAGGAGCGGGTAATAATGGGCATAGATCCCGGCACTTCTATCATGGGTTACGGCGTGATTTTAGAAAAGGGAAGCAAGATAGAACTCATTACTATGGGAATTGTAAGGATGGACCACCTGGATGACCATTTCCTGAAGTTACAGCGCATTTTTGAAAAAACAGTGGGTTTACTGGATATGTATAAACCGGACGTGTTGGCCCTGGAGGCTCCGTTTTACGGCAAAAATATTCAGGTGATGCTAAAACTCGGGCGGGCTCAGGGCATAGCTATGGCAGCCGCACTTTCGAGGAATATCCCGATCGCTGAATATGCGCCCAGAAAAATTAAACAATCCATTACCGGCAACGGTAATACGAGTAAAGAACAGGTGGCTGCAATGTTGCAGAGGCTTTTGAATTTTAAGGAGACTCCCGAATTTCTGGATGCTACTGATGGACTTTCTGTTGCAGTGTGCCACTCTTTTCAACGGATCAGCACCACGGGCGGCAAAGGGAAATCTTACTCGGGCTGGGAAGCTTTCGCTAAAGACAATCAAAAAAGGATAAAATAAAAAAGCCTGCCTTTG
>DATFQH010000446.1:0-14274 GCA_035264385.1 Pedobacter sp. | reverse complement strand
ATCCCCAACATGCAGATCGGTACGATCAACTATGCCCAGCCCGATAAAGGTGTAGCTATGCTTACAGAGAAGATCAATCTCAAATCTTCTCAGTTGCTTACCAAAGGCGGAGACAGGTTGTTTTTGACCCTGAACCTGCTTAACAGACAGGAATCTGCTGTAACCGCTATGGAAGAGCGCAAAACCTATTTCTCTGTAGATTATAGTTTCAGTGATGAAGATGAAATCATATACACCATCCCTAAGGGATATAAAGTAGAATTTGTTCCAAAAGACATTGTTCTGGAATCTGAATTTGGAAAGTATGCGGCCAGAGCGGTAATAAAAGACAATACGATCGTTTATACACGCAGCAAAATGATGGTCAACAAACAATATCCACCTGAAAAATACAATGATTATGTAGCTTTCAGTAAAAAAATATTTCAGGCAGATAAACAAAAAGGAATTTTGGCGAAATTATAATAAGTTGTTATATTAGTTTACCAAACCAACCTCTAAATGAATAAGTTAATTTTTTTGCTGGTTACCCTAATCTTTGGGGTATCTCAAACTATCATAGCTCAGAACACCACCACTCCTCCAAAACAGATTCCTGAGAAGGTTGTCAAATATGGAAAGATATCTCCAGAGGAATTCGAAACTAAAGTAACCGGCAGCGATTCTGCAGCCTCTGCTGTGGTACTTTTTGACATTGGCAACGCTATATTCGAACTGAGTGGACAGAAATTGAGTTTCGTATATGTTCTGGAACGCCACATCAGGTACAAAATCATCAGCAAAACCGGTTATGATTATGCCAACCTTGAAATCCCCCTGTACAACGACGGAGACGATGAAAGTTATCTGGCTGATATGGACGGAGCAACTTATACCATGGAAAACGGCAAGATGGTGACTACTAAAATCAGCAAGAGTTCTAAATTCACAGAAAGGCAGGATAAGAACTTCACCATTAAAAAATTCGCATTGCCTAACGTTAAGGAAGGCTCAATAATTGAATTTAAATATACCATCAAATCTGATTTTGTCGGCAGGCTAAACTGGTATTTCCAGAACAACATACCCACGTTGTATTCTGAATATGATGTAACCATTCCCCAGTTCTTTAAATATAAGATAGATCAGGCTGGTCTGATCGACATTAAACCTACCCGTGAACTGGGTGAGCAAAACATGGTTTCGTTTTATGGAGGAGGTACAATGGAAACTGCCAGAACTCAGTTCAGGGTGGAAAATGTACCCGCCCTTAAAGTAGAAAAATTTGTGCCCACCATGCAGGAATACATCAGCAAGGTTGAGTTTGAGCTGACCTCAATGAGGATGCCCGGACAATCGTTTATGGATTATTCACTTACCTGGCCCAAGATTGTAACCCAGCTGAAGGATTACAACAGGTTCGGGGGCTTCCTGGCGCCAAATGACTTTGTTAAAAAAACTTTGGCTAAGATCATAACGCCGGATACCAAACCTGATACGGTGCCATTTCTCATCTTCGACTATGTAAAGAACAACATCAAGTGGAACGACCAGATGGGCATTTATGGCTCAAGTACCAGTGCAGAAAAGGTATTTGAAAAGAAAACTGGCAATTCCGCCGACATCAACCTGACCATGCTTGCTTTGTTTAAGGAGGCTAAAATTGAGGCCGCTCCCATTATATTGAGTACCAGGACAAATGGTTTGCACCCCAAATATCCGATATTATCCAAATTCAACAACGTGATCATCGATGTAAAAATTGGTGAAAGACATATCTTTTTTGACGCGACCAGTAAGAACCACACGCCTGACATCATCGCCTTTCAGAACCTGAACCATGAGGGTTTTAAAGTGGATTTCGCAACAAATAAAGGAGAATGGGTAAATACAGACGAATATAAAATCAGCAGAAGAAGCATTAACAGTTATCTGACACTCGATAAGGAAAATAAACTGACCGGAAAGATGCAGTTGACCTGCACTGATTATGATGCGCTGGACAAAAGGAACAAGTACGGTAATGCTGTAAATGAAGAAGAATACCTGAAGTCTTTCAGAAGTGATAAACCAGGACTGGGCATTAAGGATTACAAAGCAGAGAACCTGAGCAATCCCAATGAGCCCTTTGTGGAATCAATGGATGTAATGCTTGAAGACAATGTGGAGGAAGCTGGTGATCTGATCTACTTTACCCCTATGCTTTTTGAAAAGACAAAGGAGAATCCCTTCGTGATCGACGACAGAAAATACCCGGTAGACTTTGGTCATCCGAACGAAGAAGTATACCGCATGACCATTGAGATCCCTAAAGACTATACATTTGATAAGCTTCCGAAGAGCGAAAAAATAAGCCTCCTGGAAGACGCGGCTTCATTTTCTTTTATAATCGGTCAGGAAGAAAACAAGATCTCGCTGGTGAGCAAGATCTCATTTAAAAAATCGGTATACACGGTTCAGGAATATCACGACCTGAAAGAATTGTTCAGCAATATTGTAAGAAAACAAGCCGAGCAGATTGTGATCAAAAAGAGCTAGGCAGCTCCTTTTTTACCGACAACAACCTTTGTAAAATCTGTTGTATTCAAATATATACCGGCTAATCTTTTCAGTTCTTCTGCTGTTATGGTTTTTACCGTCCTGATGTAATTTTCATAGTAGCTGTAGTCTAATCCGGAGAAGTAAACATTCCTGAATTTATCTGCATGTGAAAACGCGTTTTCAAGACTGCCAAGCATTGAGCCCAGCATATAATTGCGTACCAGGTCCAGTTCTTCAGGTGATACCAGCTCTTGATTCAGCAGGTTGATCTCTTTTTCAATCTCGGTCAATGCGCTGGTACATACTTCTGTCCCAACCTCTGTAGCAATAAAGATGTAGCCTGCGTCTTTTAACGAAGATACTGCGGAGCCGATGCCATAGGTATAGCCTTTGTCTTCACGAATGTTGGCCATTAGCCTCGATCCGAAATACCCACCAAGAAGACAATTCAGTACCTGCAGACCCGGAAAATCGCTGTGGCTTCTGGTTATGGCCATTGCACCCATTCTGATCGCCGACTGTATAGCCTCAGGCTTCTCAATGAATATTTCAGATCCGGCTACAGGTTCAAAAGTAAATGAGTTTACTGCTGAAGCTGCGCCATTTGCCCATTGCCGGCCAATGATCTTGTTGAGTATATCAAATTCCTGTTCTTCGAATTTACCCGCCACTATAATGGTACAGTTTTCGGGTTTGTAGGCGGCCTTAAAATAACTCAGCAGTTCAGCTTTGTTCAGTGCATCGTAGTCTGAGGCCTCTATATTGGATCCGTAAGTCGTTTCGCCAAACAATGCGTTTGCGAAATGCTTTCTTGCCAGAAAATCGTTCTTCTGCAAACTCACCTGCAGCGATTGTTTCTGGTTTTGGATAAAGATGCCCAGCTCCTGATCCGGGAAAATACTTTCGTTGAGGATCGCGTACAGAATTGGCAATACAGATGCCAAGTGCTTATTCAGCGTATATAGTTTGACGTTAGATTGGTCTGCGCCATATTCTGTTTGAAGAAAAGCACCGTAATAATCCACTTTATCAGCGATCTCACGGGCGGTAAGGTGTTCAGTACCGTTGTTGATCAGGTGATTTACCGCGACTGCCTGTAAAGGCATCGAAGGGTTCCAGTTTACATTTTCAAATATAAATTCGATCCTTACCAGTTCCTGTTCGCCGGCATTGATGGTAAATACCGGTATGCCGTTATCGAGTTTTTGTCTGACAGGCTCAATGAAACTGATCTCATCTACCTCTTTTGATTGCGGAGCTAAAGTACGGTTAAGCATCTTGGGGAGTTAAATAGTATAAAGTAGAACATTGTTCATGCACAAAGGTAGTTTCTGCAGCCTGCATGATACGTGCAGGCGTCACAGAAAGATATTTATCAATTTCTGTATTGAGATCTGCGGCATCACCAAGCAATTCATAATGAGCCAGATTCATCGCCTTATCCAGCAGGCTCATTTCTGCAAATACCATGATAGACTCAGATTTGTTCTTAACCTTGGTTAGTTCGTGCTCACTTACTTCCTGGTGGGTCAATTTTTTAAGTTCGGTCCATACGGCCTGTTCTGCGGTACCTACCGGCACACCTTGTACCAGCTTCCCTTCTATAATGAACAAGCCTTCATCGATACTACTGGTGATGTAAGCGTGTATATCACTAAACAGCTGTTGTTCCTTTAACAGGCTGTTGTATAGTCTTGATGAGTGTCCCTGAGAAAGTATATCGGCCATAAGATCGTAGGCCTGATATTCCGGATCCCTCCTTGCAGGCATTTTAAATGCCATATAAAGTGCATTCAAAGGAACCTCAGCATGTACTGTTTCCCTCCTGCCTTCTGTCTGCAAGGGTTCTTTTGGTAAATTTCTATGGTATTTCTCTCCTGCGGGAATCGGTTCGAACCATTTCTCGGCTAGTGTCTTTACGTCTGCTGTTTTTACATTTCCGCCCACAACCATGATTGCGTTCAAAGGATTGTAATGCTTTTTGAAGAATGCTTTTACATCTTCCATTTTAGCATCTTCAATCTGCTTAAGATCCTGCCCGATGGTAGCCCACCGGTAGGGATGCTCTTTGTAGGCAAGCGGTCTCAGCTTGAGCCATACGTCACCGTAAGGTTGGTTAAGGTATCTTTGTTTAAATTCTTCGCAAACTACGTTACGCTGGGTTTCCAGGCTTTTATCCGAAAATGCCAGACTGAGCATCCTGTCACTCTCCAGCCAGAAGGCAGTCTCCAGATTTACGGCAGGCAGGGTAATGTAATAATTGGTGATGTCATTACTGGTAAAGGCATTGTTTTCTCCGCCTACCCTTTGTAATGGCTCATCGTAACTTGGAATATTGACTGAACCGCCAAACATGAGGTGCTCAAATAAATGTGCAAAGCCGGTTTTATCCTGTTCTTCATCACGGGCACCAACATCATATAGAATATTTAAAACAGCCATTGGTGTGGTATTGTCTTCATGTACCAAAACACGAAGGCCGTTGGCTAAAGTAAAACGATTAAAATCTACCATATATTAAAAAATAATGTGCGAAGATAGGGATTAAGATAAGGGGAATTGTGATAATAATGTGAAATAAAAACAAAAGAATAATAGCTAAGTTTGCATCATGGAAACTGCCGATTTACTACAACGGGCCTTGCACTTTGATTTCTTAACCAAAGAAGAAGGTGTCTTTTTGTATCGCAACGCAGCAACGGCCGATCTGGCTTTTGTAGCCAATGAACTCAGAAAAAAACAAGTACCGAGTGGTAAAGTAACCTGGCAGATAGACCGCAATGTAAATACAACGAATGTGTGTATTGCCAACTGTAAATTCTGTAACTTCTTCAGAAGACCGGGCCATGATGAAAGCTATATCACAGATATTGAAACCTATAGGGTAAAGATCGAGGAAACTTTCAGACTTGGGGGCGATCAGCTTTTACTGCAGGGTGGCCACCATCCGGATCTTGGATTGCAGTTCTATGCCGACCTGTTCAGGCAACTGAAGGAGCTTTATCCTGATCTGAAGCTGCACGCACTAGGCCCGCCCGAAATAGCCCATGTGGCTAAGCTCGAAGGCATATCACACACCGAGGTACTGCGAGCTTTGAAGGCTGCGGGTATGGATTCGTTACCCGGTGCCGGTGCCGAGATCTTGAATGACCGTGTTAGAAGACTTATCTCCAAAGGAAAATGCGGCGGACAGGAATGGCTGGACGTGATGCGTGCTGCACATCAGCTGGACATTACCACTTCTGCAACGATGATGTTCGGACATGTGGAAACTATCGAGGAGCGCTTTGAGCACCTGGTCTGGATCAGGGAGGTGCAAAGTGAAAAACCGGAACACGCAAATGGCTTTCTTGCCTTTATACCATGGCCGTTCCAGGACGACGGAACCTTGCTGAAAAGATTAAGGGGCATTACCAACGATGTATCCGGAGATGAGTATATCCGCATGATTGCATTGAGCAGAATTATGCTGCCTAACGTAAAAAACATACAGGCCTCCTGGCTAACGGTGGGCAAAAACACAGCCCAGCTTTGTCTGCATGCAGGCGCTAACGATTTTGGTTCCATCATGATCGAAGAAAATGTAGTTTCAGCAGCAGGTGCACCGCACAGATTTACCGCACAGGGAATTCAGACAGCCATTAAAGAAGCGGGCTTTGAGGCTCAGCTACGTGGCCAGCAATACAACTACCGCGATCTGCCCGAGCATCTTGAAGAACAAGTAATAACGTACTAGAGGTAAAGTCCCAGGAGCTGCTCCCATTCTTCATCCAGTGAAACTTCAGGTCGTTTTTGACCTGCCTTGCGGTACCAGTAATCTGCATTCCATATGTCTCCTTCTTTTCTGTGAAGATAAGCATGCACATGTGCGGCCGATTTGTCATGGAGGTGATTAATCAGGTCGTGGGCCTTTGTCCAGTTCCCCATGCCATCGTGCCAAAGGGCTTGCAGGTGCAACGACATTCCTGAAGGAACGCTGTTTTCTTTTATTGACTGTATAAAATTCTGAATATTCAATTGAGCTGATATTGATTGACTGCAAACTTAAAAATAAAAATACAGCTTAAAAAAAAGAGGAGAAGGCCTCCGCCTTCTCTCCCAATCTTAAACTTAAACAAACTTTATTTTTAAAGCTTATTTTTTTATAAATAAGCCTGCAATTGCCAATACTTGTTGTGCTGTTAACGGTTCGTCAAATGATTCTACAGCTGCAGCTTTGGTAACACCGCTCGCTATACCTGTGATGGTGATGCCTGTTTGTGTCTCTGTTGCTTCACCTGCATATACCGGATCTACCGCTGGAACACCAGAATCGTTTGCTCCGCCATTTGCACCAAGACTAATCCATGGCTTAACAGCAACACCACCACCGTTAGGACCACCTGAACGCATAAAACGAATGTGCGCAGCATGGCGGGCCTCGACAGAGTGGATTTGTAAAGCAATGGTAAGTACATCGTTACCTTTAAGCAGGCCTGCCTGTCCTTTGTACGCCCTTACACCTGTGTCTTCAAAAGCCTGTGCTACCGCAAGAAATGTCTGATAGTTGGTATACACATCCGCGAAAGCACCGCCTGCGGTAAAGTCAAAATATGTATAAGCCAAAGGCCCTATTGCCTTGTCACCTAATGCACCTTTTAGTAAGTCTACGTGTGCTTTTTCGTGGTTACGGATGGTGGTTATGGCACCAACAGCTGGAGTACCTGCGGGGATCAGACCCGGGGCTGCCTCAACCGCGTGATTATAAAAATGATACTCTAAATATTCAAGCGTCAGCGCATAATTTAAAACGCTGGTAACATCAGTTGGTACGGTTTGTCCGTAAGCTTTTTGAAACACTGAGCCTAAAGCCAACGGCATAGCTGCTAATGTCAGCTTTTTGCCCATGTTGAAAAAGTCTTTCATGGCAGCCCTTCTAGGGTTTAATCTTTCATAGATTTCGCCGTCAACTTTTTCTATTTCTTCTAATATATTTACGATATTCATGTTTTCTGGAATTTAGGGTTATAGGTTAATCACGTTAATTTTGGTTTTGACATATTTTCCTGCAATCGGCAGAACTTTATCCGGAGTTAACGCTGCATCTAATCCTTTGCCATTGTCGGCACCCAAAGGACCTAACGTGGTCAAATCTGCAAAGCTACCATAAGATACCAGGTCTCGGATGTAAGAAGCATGACGGGCCTCAACAGAAACAATCTTCCCTGCTGCCAATAAATAATTGGTATCTTTAAGACGTACACCAGCACCATTGTAAGCCGCAACCCCTAAATCTTCAAATGCCATAGCTGCACCAAGAACACTCGCTTTACTTTTAAAATCGATAGCTGAAAAATTGACTTCAAGACTGCCTATCGCAGCAGTACCCAATGCTTTTTTGAAATACTCTCTGTGGGCGATTTCATGAAACTGAATGTCCTGAAAATATGCTTTCTGAGCAGCGGTAAAATCTGTGGGAGGGGCAGACGCTACCTGGATATAGAATGCTGCTTCCAGTTGCTCAAGTGCATAAGCATAATTCAATACACCAAAATCATCTTTAAAATCCAATACTACTCCTTCAACTCCAGGGTCAGGGAAATTACGGTCTTTTTTACATCCTGCTGCAATCAGTGCGATACCGGCTGCTCCTGCGCCTGCATACTGCAGAAAGGAACGGCGTTGCAAGCGGGCGTTGAATACGCTTTGCTCCTCTTGCTCGTTTTTTTGTTGTAAGTTTTTCATAAGTTTTAAATTTGTTTTTTAAGTGATATGAAGCTTGCTTACGCCAGCATCGATACCGTGTGAATTGGGTTAGGTTATTTAAGTTATGATGATCAATATTGTTGAGACACCACTGGTTAATTAATTGCTAGTTATTGTGTTTATTTAATATGACATACGAATGAACATTCTATTCGGTTTTGAACGGAACATTAAAAAATGTTAAATCCGTGTTTTTTTAATAAATTCACAGAAAAAATCGTACAACTGTGTTGAATGCTATAATTGTAGACGATGAAGAGTTTGCCAGATCGTCTTTATATTTCCTGTTACAGGAAAACTGTGAACAGATACAGGTTTCGGGAATTGCCAAGTCAGTTTCAGAGGCAAGAGTACTGCTTGCAAACAACAACGTCGATCTGATATTTCTGGATATTGCCATGCCCGGAGAGAACGGGTTTGAACTGATTCCAAACATACAGCAGACAAAAGCGCATGTGATATTTACTACCGCCTACGATCAGTATGCGCTGAAAGCGATAAAATCGAATGCACTCGATTATCTTTTAAAGCCTATTGATATAGACGAGCTGAAGGAAGCAGTAAACAAAGCGGAAAGATATATACTGCTGAATAAAAATGAACAGAGCAGGGCTGAAAGCCTGCAAAATCTGGCAACCAGCCTAAACGACAAGAATGAGACCCGCAAGATTAGTCTGGCCAATGGACAGGGCTACAGCCTGATCAGTATCGATGACATTATCCATGTTGAAGCCGACAGCAATTATTCTATATTTTACCTGGTAAATAAAGAAAAGATAACCGTTTCCAAAGTACTTAAAGAATACGAGGAAATACTTCCGGACCAGCAGTTTGTAAGGATCCATAAATCGAGTATCGTAAATCTGAATTACATTAAAGAATACAATTATCGCAACGGACACGAGGTATTGCTAAAGAATGGTGAAAAAATTGCTGTATCCAGAAGACGGGCCAGCGACCTGGCAGAGAAGGTAAGATCTTATACCAGTTTTGATGGTGAAAAATAAAATTTATTGCTTAACCAGGCACATAATTCTGCTGATTGCATTGTCTTTAAGTATTACGGATACATTCGGGCAATCTACCTACCTGCAGCATTTTAGTACAAAGGACGGGCTGCCCAGCAACAACTGCTATTATACTCTACAGGATTCGAAAGGCTACATATGGGTAGCCACCGATGCAGGAGTCAGCAGATTTGACGGAAAGGTATTCGAAAATTTCTCTGTTGATGACGGCTTGCCCGACAACCAGATTCTTCAGCTTAAGGAAGATCGCAGCGGCCGTATCTGGTTTCTGGCGCTCAACGGTCAGCTCAGCTATTTCTGGAACGGCCGAATCTATAACGAAACCAATAACAAGCAGTTGAAACTGCTAAAATTCAATGCGATCATTGTTTCATTCTTTCAGGATTCGAAGGGAAGGATCTGGCTGGGTACCAATAAAAATGTGCTGGTCATGTGGGATGGCAAGTCGATTATGAAGTACATATCTGCAAACAGTAACCGCCAGTTCATCAACACGTTTGTACATGAGGATGCCGCAGGCAGGATATGGGCTTACAGCAACAAATGTGTAAGGATTTTTGACGGAAAGAATTTTACGGTGACTCCCCATCGTTCGCTTCCTTTTTCTTATAAGACCGCATTGAATCTGCCGGACAAGAGCATGGCCTTTATTGACCAGAAAGGCCTTGTTATAAAAGAAGGAAGCAAACAGCAGCTGAAATTCAATGTAGATCCTGCGCTTCTGCTTAACGATCCCGGATACATTTATGTCGATAGGGAGAGCGGTTTATGGCTCAGCAACTACTTCGGTATCTATCACATCAACAACAGCGGAAAGCTAAGCAGCTACCTGGAAAACATCGCCTCAAGTCAGGTGATCAAGGATGCGAAAGAGAACATGTGGTTTACCACCAATAACGGAATCTATATGCTTCCCCAGAAGGATGAACGGCTATACATCCTCAACAAATTTAACGGTCTGACCAGTGATGTTGTAAAAAGCATTACTAAAGATGATCGGGGAAGATTGTGGCTGGGAATGGATTATGCAGGCCTCAATATCGTGAATACAGGTAATTTTGATATTCAGGAAATGGCCATCCCTAAAAGCCTGAAGTATAACATCATTAAACAGGTTAGCTTTGACAGTACTACACACGCTATATATTTTGCGTCAGACTACGGGCTCGGCAGGATCAACGATATCTATAAAAATTACGATTTTGATTATTTGAAGGAAGAGAACAATTCAATGTTTGTGATCAAGAGCTTCAGCGTGGGCAAAGATAAAAGCCTTGCCCTCGCCCTTTCATCGGGTGTGGTGATCCTGCCAGATCGCATCAGGAAGTTCGAATTCAGCTCGCATTATTATAAGCAGGTATCTGATTTCTTTAACAACAGGTCTTACAGTGTTTTTTACGATAAAGCCGAAAATCTTTGGTTTTCCAATATCAATGGATTGTCTGAGTTCTCGGATGGAAAACTGTATAATTTTTATGAAAAAAGCCCGCTACTGACCAGAAGGATCAACGACATCCAACAACTGGAGGATGGTACGATTATACTGGCCACGGATGGCTATGGGATCATTTATATTAAAGACCGGAAAGTCATAAAAGTGATTACCCAGCGGGATGGATTGGTTGACAATATCTGTAAAAAGTTGTTTGTAAAGGGTAATGAGGTATGGACAATCACCAATAGCGGCATCAACAAGATTGTATTGAACGGCCGCAAAGCGAATATCGAAACCTTCGAATACACCAACACCTTGTTAAATGAAGGTGTAAACGGCATGTATATCGACGACCAGAAAGCTTACTTCGCTACGAGTATCGGACTGGTGTATTTTTCAAACAGCAAACCATTTACCGTAAATGAAGCGCCGAAGGTATTTATTACCTCGATAGTGAACAATAAGGTTAAGATTGATCTGGATCAGCAAAACCACGTACTCGATCCCTACAACAACAACATTACCTTCAATTACAGTGCAATAGATTTTCAGAATAAAAATGTAACGTACAGATACAAGCTTAAAGCCGATGCCGCCTGGACGGAGACAAAAAATAGAAGACTTGAATTTTCCTCTCTGGAGCCGGGTGAATATACATTTGAACTCAGTGCAAAATCCAATAACAGCAAATGGAGCAGTCCTGCCAGTATAAAGTTTGTGATGGAACGACATTTCTGGCAAACGGTATGGTTTTTTTTAGCCATTCTTGTAGTATCAGGATTAGGACTCTATAAGCTGGCGGTAATGGTAACCAAACGGCAGAAGAATAAAGAACAGGAACAATTGCTGCTGAGAAATAAAATACTCATGCTAGAGCAGCGTGCCCTGCAGGCAATGATGAACCCTCACTTTGTGTTCAATGTGATGAACTCTATACAGCATTACATCAATACCAAAGACACCACATCGGCCAATAAGATCCTTACAGGTTTTGCCAGACTAATCAGAAAGAATCTTGAAATTTGTACAAAAAGCTATGTCTCTCTGGAAGAAGAACTTGAATACCTGGAACTCTACCTGAGCCTCGAGAAAAAAAGGTTCGGTGAGAAATTTAATTATGTCATTGCGGTAAACCATGAAATCGATAAGGAAGAAACCATGATTCCTTCCATGATCCTTCAGCCATATATAGAAAATGCCATATGGCATGGCATAATGCCCAAAGAAGAAGGCGGAAAAATAGATATCAACATCGATTTGATAGAAAGCGGCCATTTGCTGATCCAGATTATAGACAACGGTATAGGAATAGATAATTCCCTTCGTGAGAAAAAGGATCAGCATGTAAGCAAGGGAATGGACCTGACAAAAGAAAGGATCAACTTATTGAACCAAATCGCATCAAATCCTATACAAATGGAAGTGCGGCAGAACGGAAAATCGGGCACTTTTGTGTCGATTCTGATTCCTTCACGGTAAAAAATACCGTTTACTCAATATTTTATACCACACACTAATTAATTAATAATCGAAGTCAAATTTGCACTAAACTTGTTATAGATATTAAAACAAACATAGTTTGTAAAAAGCGTTCTTATAGAATTGATACAGATATTTTACCTAACCTAAAACTATATCTCAATTCAGGTTTCATTTGTGTGTTAAAAAATGGTAAAGTTCATAGCTTTACCATTTTTTTTGCTTTTATAGCTTTTTTATCCTCAATCCACACACGTATTCAGAACAAATATTTTTAAAAATAATCTTTCCCCTAAAATGATTTTTATAGTACTTTTGGAGTATCAAAATCTATTTAAAAAGACCACTGCCACTATTTAAAAAAGATTTTGTAAATTTAAATCATAAATAAAAACCTCAGGGAATTATATTTTTGCAATGAAAGCTCCAAAGAAACCAACCACTAAAAGCGCACAAGTTGATCCAGATGATGAGATGGATGATGTTCAGGATGAAACAACAACAGGCAATAAGAAATATGATGACGACGACGATGATTTTGATCTGCCCTTAGATGATTTGGATACCTTTGACACTTACGGCGCCGATGATGATGATGACGACTATTAATATATAGCTTACCACGAAATTATAAAAGCATTCCATATCTTGGGATGCTTTTTATTTTATACCCCGATACAAATCAGAATGACAATTATCCCCGTTTCCGAGCAAAAAACCGCAAGAAAATTCCTTGATGTTGTTCATCTCATCTACAAAGATGATCAGAATTGGATCTGTCCCCTGGACCAGGATGTAGCCGGCGTCTTCGATCCCGCTAAAAACCCTTTCTTTAAACATGGTAAGTGTGTCCGCTGGATCTTAAATGACAATCATGATGTTACCATTGGCAGAATTGCAGCCTTCATTAACGACAAGAAAGCTTTCCTGTATGAACAGCCTACCGGCGGCATAGGATATTTCGAATGCATCAATGATCAGGAGGCTGCATTTAAATTGCTTGACGCCGCGAAAAACTGGCTTATCGGCGAAGGGATGAAGGCTGTGGATGGCCCAATCAATTTTGGAGAAAATGATTCTTTCTGGGGTTTATTGGTAGAGGGCTTTACGCCCCCATCTTATGGTATGAATTACAATCCGGCATATTACCTTGGTTTCTTTGAAGAATATGGCTTCAGAAAAGAATATGAGCAGATCACCAATCACCTGGCTGTAAGAGATCCATTTCCTGAGCGGTTTACCAAAATAGCCAACTGGGTGGCCAACAAGCCAGGGTATACCTTCGAGCATTTTTCTAAAAAGAATGCCGCGAAATATGTAAATGACCTGATGGAAATCTATAATGACGGATGGAAAGACTTTGACAATTTTGTTCCGATCAAAAGAGAGACCCTGGAAGAGTCTTTTAAGAAAATGCAGACCATTATGGACGAAAAACTCATCTGGTTTGCTTATATTAATGGTGAACCCGCTTCATTTGTAGTCATCATACCCGATGCAAATCAACTGATCAAAGGATTTAACGGGAAACTCGGCCTGTTGGAGAAGCTAAAATTCGTGTACAGGCGGTGGGTCGGTGTAAACAGGATGCGTGCCATTGTAATGGGAACGAAAAGTGTCTATCAGAAACATGGATTGGAATCAGCTCTTTTCATTAAACTCAAAGAATATGTTCTGCCATTAGATCAGTACGATGAACTCGAACTTTCATGGGTTGGAGACTTTAATGATAAGATGCTCTCGATACATCATGCAACAGGTGCCACTTTCGGGAAGCGGCACCTGACCATGCGTAAAATATTTTAAATCAGAATAGGCTATTTCTCTCTGATCTCTTCGTAAAGGTCGATTACCTTCTTTTGAAGTTTGATGATCTCTTCTTCTCTTTGGGAAAGTTTTTCTTTTAGATTGGTAATCTCTTCAAAATTAAGAGACTGAGGATTCTCACCTTCCTTAGAGATAATATCCATTGTAGAAACCTCGAACAAACCAGCGATCTGCGCCAGTCTTGAAATGTTGATATCGGTAATACCGGTTTCTATTTTAGAAAAAGCAGGAATAGAAATG
>DATFQH010000445.1:0-24049 GCA_035264385.1 Pedobacter sp. | reverse complement strand
GCGAAGATTAAAAAAGCCTTCAGGCTGATCGTCTGCCGGACACCCAGCGATAAAGAAAAACAGTTATTGCAAAGCTATTATGCGGACCAGTTGAAAATCTACGGTAAGAACAAACAGGATGCAGCAAAATTACTGGCCGTTGGCGAATACCCATTAAATAATAAAGTAAACAAGACCGATATGGCAGCCATGATGGAAGTGATCACAGCGATATATAACCTGGAAGAAACCATTACAAGATCTTAAGTATGGAAAAGGACTTTTTAGAACACGGACTAAATTCTAACAGGCGACGCTTCTTATCGAAGCTGAGTCTGGGCCTGGGCAGTATAGCCCTGGGCTCGCTGATGATCCCCGATCTCTTTACCGGTGCTATGGACGAAGCAGGCCTGCCACCAGGTATTCCCGATTTCGCCCCAAAAGCAAAACGGGTAATCTACCTGTTTCAAAATGGTGCCCCCTCACAACTGGAAACGTTCGATTACAAACCCAAACTCAGAGAGATGATGGGGCAGGAACTGCCGGCATCAATCAGGGCGGGCCAGCGGCTTACGGGTATGACGGCCAATCAGGCTTCCTTTCCGTTGGTAGGGTCTATCTACGACTTTAAACAATACGGAGAGTCAAGAGCCTGGATCAGTGACCTGTTTCCAAATACCGCAAAGGTTGTAGACGACATCTGTATCATTCGTTCCATGCATACTGAAGCCATCAACCACGACCCGGCACTTACTTTTTTCCAGACCGGTGCCCAGCAGGGCAACAGACCGAGTATGGGTGCCTGGCTTAGCTATGGGCTCGGCAGTGAAAATAAAAATCTGCCTGCTTTTACCGTCTTGCTGTCAAGAGGGAAGGGCGATGGCCAGGGTGTGTACTCCAAGCTCTGGACTAACGGCTTTCTCGACTCTACCCATCAGGGCGTACAGTTCAGCGCAGGCGACGATCCGGTGCTCTACCTCAAAGACCCTGACGGACTGAACCGTTTTGAGCGCAGGAAGATGCTCGATAAACTGGCAGAAATGAACCAGATGTCTTATCAGGAATTTGGAGATCCCGAGATCAGCGCCAAGATTCAGCAGTACGAAATGGCATACAGGATGCAGACGGCCGTTCCGGAAATTACCGATGTTTCTAAAGAATCAGACGATATCGTTAAAATGTACGGTGCAGACTGCCTCACACCAGGCACATTTGCAGCCAACTGCCTGCTTGCCCGTAAATTAAGTGAAAATGGCGTTCGCTTTGTTCAGTTGTACCATCAGGGATGGGATCAGCACGCCAATTTGCCCAAAGATATAGCCGGTCAGGCCAAAGACGTAGATCAGGCATCTGCCGCACTTGTCTCAGACCTTAAACAGCGTGGACTGCTCGACGAAACCCTTGTCATCTGGGGCGGAGAATTCGGCCGGACCAATTACAGTCAGGGAACCATGAGCAAAGACAATTATGGCCGTGACCACCATCCCCGCTGTTTCAGCATCTGGATGGCCGGGGGAGGTATTAAACCCGGTGTATACGGAGAGACCGATGAATTTGGGTATAATGTAGCCAAAGACCCTGTCCATGTACACGATTTCCAGGCTACCGTATTGCATCAGCTCGGTCTCAATCACGAAAAACTCATATTCAAACACTTAGGAAGACGTTACCGGCTCACCGATGTGTCCGGAAAAGTAATTAAAGATATCCTCGCATAATCATTATATGGAAAGAAGAACATTTATTAAGCATACAGCCGTACTATCGGCAACATTTTTTATCGCTAAAGACATGCTGGCAAAACCAAAAGGGCCGGTATATGGCCATAACAACATGCGCTACAGCATGGACACCAAATGGGGTCAGTTAAATCCGGCCATAAATCCGGTTAACGACTGCCATGAAATGGTACAGGACGCCAAAGGAAGAATTATCCTGCTCACCAATGAGACCAAAAATAATGTACTGATCTATAATAAATCGGGCAAACTCCTGAATTCCTGGGGCCACGATTTCCCGGGTGCTCATGGACTTACACTAGCCAAAGAAAATGGCAAAGAATACCTGTTCATTACCGATACCAATCGCCACCAGGTTTACAAAACCACACTCGACGGCAAGGTACTGATGACCATCGACTGCCCAATGGATACTGGTCTTTATAAAAAACCGGAAGAATTTGTACCTACCGAAACAGCGGTAGCCGACGACGGCAGTTTCTTTATTGCAGACGGTTATGGCCTGCAGCACGTATTCCATTACGATGCCAAGGGCAAATTACTGAGCCACTTTGGCGGCAGAGGTACAGAAACCAAAAATCTGGACAATGCCCATGGGGTGTGTATCGACAAAAGAAACGGAAAGCCGACCTTACTCGTTACCGACCGTACCCGCAACTGTTTCAAACGCTTCGATCTGCAGGGCAATCTGCTGGAAGTAATCGAACTGCCCGGAGCCTGCGTATGCAGACCAGTAATCCACAAGGATCATTTGTATGCCGCAGTACTGCGCTCGCCGGATCTGGGTAAAGAGAACACTGGCTTTGTGACTATTCTGGATAAGAACAATAAAGTAGTATCAAATATAGGCGGTACTGAACCGGTATACACTGAAGGTGTATTACAACCGATGGCGCAGGCCGATAAGATTTTTGCGAATCCACATGACGTCTGCGTGGACAGCGATGAAAACCTGTATGTGGCCCAATGGGCTTCGGGCAAAGTTTATCCCTATAAGTTTACGCGCGTATAATTTTATATGAAGTTTACCCTTAAAGGTTTTGCAGAGAATCTGCTGTTTGCTGCCAACGTATTTATCATTTTCCTGCTGATCTTTGGTGATAAGATAGCCATCCCGGTCTGGCTACAGCCTATCGGAAGAATGCATCCGATGCTGCTGCACTTTCCCATAGTGCTGCTGATGCTGGCTATGGTACTCGAGTTTTTCAGATTTAAGGAAACTTATGCAAAGGAAAGCCTGTACCAGAGCTTTACTTCAGGCTTGTTGCTCAGCGGTGCGCTTTTAGGTGCGGTAACCGTAATCATGGGGCTTTTCCTTTCAAAAGAACAGAGTTATGCCGGTGAAATTCTGAATTGGCACAAATGGACGGGGGTAGGCATTGTATTCTTTGCTTCAATTATTTACCGCGCCAGAAACACATCCTGGTATAAAGCTCCGGCCGCAAGGGCAGGGGCGGTGCTCACTACGGTCTGTCTCATTATGGCTGGCCATTATGGTGCCATTTTAACCCATGGAGATAACTTTGTACTGGAACCTGTTAGCCCTGCTTACGAGCAGCAAAAGGTTCCTGTAGCACAGGCCAGGGTATTTGAGGATGTTATTATGCCTATTTTCTCTCAGAAATGTCTCAATTGCCATAATCTGGACAAAGCCAAAGGCGGTCTGATTATGACCGACGCGAAATCCATGATGAAAGGCGGTAAAAACGGAACATTATTTGTTCCCGGTCAGCCAGCGATCAGCCTGCTGCTGCAGCGGATCCATCTGCCTGAAACAGATAAGAAACACATGCCGCCAAAAAGTGAATCTCAGCTTACAGCCGATGAGGTCGCTATGCTGAACCTTTGGGTTAAGAACAATGCGGAAATGAAAAAGAAGGTACTGGATCTCGCCGCCGGAGATTCCCTGAGGATACTGGCTACCGCATATCTCGCTCCCACAGAGATTATCCCCGAGGAAGACTTCGATTTCAGTGCTGCGGATGAAGAGGACATAAAAAAACTGAACAACAATTACCGGGTAATTTATCCCCTGGCGAAAAATTCACCTGCGCTGACTGTAACCGTCTACAACAAAAGTAGCTTCAGGTCAGATGTATTAAAGGAGCTGGAGCCCATCAGGAAACAGATCGTATCGATCAACCTGAGTGGCATGCCATTAAAGGATGATGACCTTAAGCTGATCGCAGAACTGCGCAACCTCAGAAAACTGAACATCAACTTCACTACCATTAAGGGCCCTGGTCTGAAACATTTAAAGAACCTGGAGTACCTGCGTCATGTTTCTTTATCCAGTACTGCTGTGACCCTTAAGGACGTAAACGAATTCGTAAAGTCAGGCAACCTGAGGCAGATCACCTTATGGAATACCGGGCTAAATGCCGCAGACCTCCAAAAACTGCAAAAGAACAATCAAAAGCTCCACATCGACGGCGGTTTTAAGGACGACGGTAAATCTTTCGTGAAGCTGAACCAGCCACGCCTGAATACAGATAAGAGCACTTTTGCAAAGCCATTTAACCTTGAACTTAAACATGCCGTAAACGGTGTACAGATCCGTTATACCCTTGATGGCAGCAATCCGGACAGCCTTACTTCGGCTGTTTATAAAGATCCGCTGCCCATCCATGCAAATGTGATGCTCAAGGCACGGGCCTTCAAGAAAGGCTGGTCAGGAAGTGACCTGCTGGTGTTCCCACTCTACCGAAACGCTTACAAGCCCGATAGCATAGTGCATTCACTTCCTTCCGATCCTAATCTGACCGGAGGTGGGCCACCGGCACTGATCGACGGGCAATTCGGTAGTCTGGATATTTACCAGGGCAGATGGACCGGCTATATAGCCAACCACATGGAAACGATCATGTTCTTTAAGAAACCAGTTATGGTACAGTCTGTAGGCCTCAATACCATTAAACATTTGGCCTTGAAAACGCTGTTGCCGCAAGTTGTAGAAGTTTGGGGAGGTAAGGATAAAGCGCACCTGAAATTGCTGGGTATCGTAAAGTCGCTGCCTGCCAAAAAGGACGATCTACCGGTATTGGTTACCATGGAGGTCGCATTTAAGGCGCAGGAAGTTTCCTGTATCAAGGTTGTGGCCAGAAACACTAAAAAGCTTCCGGCGTGGCATCCTGAAAAAAATGTGCCCGCGGTTATGTTTGTAGACGAGTTGTTTGTGAACTAAATTTTAGCGGCGGCGGCTCTTCCGGTTTCCAGGGCTCCTTCCATAAAGCCCTGCCAGTTTTCAGACAAGTGTTCACCCGCAAAGTGGGTGTGCACATGGCTTGCGCTGAGCTTTGGAAACAGATCAAACCATTCGCCCTTGCCATACATCGCATAAGCGCCCATCGAGTAATCGTTATTGCCCCAGTAATAATTGACCTGTTTTTCCAGCATGTGCTTCATATTCGGAAAGGCGGGTTCCAGTGACTGCGCCACCATTTGAGCCCGCCACTGATCAGTCTGGTTGGCCACAACGGCCGCCTTATCGCCAATGGTATAAGAAATCAGCGCCCCTTTTGCCGATTTCTGATTCTTCGTAGCATGGTAGAAATAATGGCCGGGCATATCCGTAACCATGTCAAAACGCTCAGCCTTCCAGAACCTGTTGTTAAATACCAGCGCATTTTTATTGATCCTTGCATACTGCAGTGCATCCATGGCATAAGCCATATCGGCAGGCAATGCAGGCTGCCAGTCTATTTTCTTAACCGCGAAGGTAGGTGCGGTACAGATCAGCTTATCGCCTGTGGCAATATATCCGTTCGTACAGTGTACCTTGACCTGACCTGTCTGTACTACCTTTTGCACACGGTGACCATATTTTATTTTGCCTGCAAACATGGCCTTAAGCTTAAAGGCCAGTTGCTGATTTCCTCCCCTGATCTTATAATCCATTTCATTTACAGATTTTGGACTGCTTCTGGCATATTCATCCAGTGCGGAATACGCAGAAACATGTCTGATGCTTTCGCCAAAATCAGTACTGTCTGCCAGCTCGCGCATGTCCAGATCCATTCCGCTGCAACCATTATTAACCAGGTATCTCCACCAGTCTGTTTTATCTAGTTTTTTGCCCAGGGCTACCTTCTGGTCATCTGTTAGTATCTGATAGTCTGCAATGAGTTTCTTGTATTTCGAATCCCAGCCTTTCGAAAATGCCTGCTGAAATGAAGGATAATGTTTATTTTTATAGATCAGTTGGGTGTCGAACTGGTTGTTGTCCAATGGCAGCCCAAAACGGTCGCACAGCCCGCGCAGGTATTGGTGATCCTCGCCTACCCATTCTGCACCCAGTTCAACTGTCAGGTTCTCCGTGGGATCAATCAAATGAGAAAATACCCTGCCGCCAACATCCTTTCCTGATTCCAGGATTTCAAAGTCTATTTTTTTCTGGTAGAGCGAATATGCTGCTGAAAGTCCGGCAAAGCCGGCGCCGATGATAATGACCTTTCTCTTTCCGGGAATAAAAAAAGAGCAGGCGGAATTGCTGCTGATCAAGGTTCCGGCTGTAATTAGTGCAGCGTCTTTAAGAAAACCTCTGCGAGAGCTCATGCGCAATATTTTTTTGTGGCCATGATTTGTTTTTAACTGGAAGTTAAGTTAAAAAAATGTGGTATACAAAACAAGCCAATTTTCCGGGTCAAAAAAATATGTTATGTGAACATTCTAACATGCGCCTTGTTATTATCAGTAAATCTAACTCCCCATATTATGGCAAAGTATTCAAAAAAGGCATCTGAAAAAGTAGAAGAAACAATGCACGAGATGAAGGAAGGTACGCTCAAATCCGGAAGCGGTAAAAAGGTTACCTCGAAAAAGCAAGCAGTGGCTATAGGACTTTCTGAAGCCAAAAAGGAAGGAGCAAAAGTTCCTGAAAAGAAATCCTGATTAGGACCTATCTGGTAATAAATAAGACTGTACCTGATACCTTTGTATGAGGTTTTTGATAGGCGTTTAGAATGGTTTTCTGACGGTTTTAACCGTAGCGAACCCGTAGAGGAACCGTATCAAACCCGTAACGGTACCGTCACAGGTCATAGCAAGGTACAGACCAGGGTCATTTCTTGCTGGTATCTACCTTTTTGGCGTCTTTTGCCGAAGTTGAATTCTCAGGTTCCGGGCCTTTAGGTTTTTTCTGGTCTATGATCTCTGCCTTTACAGTTTTGGTTTTATTTGTTTTTGCAGCAGCACTTTTATCAGGTGTTTTCATAAGTCACAATTTTGTTGGTGTATGATATTTTCATAAACCGGTTTATAGGTATACAACAATAAACACCAGCCATAAGTTCATTACAAGATTAAATTATATTTTTCTCAGCGGTAGCTATTTTCTTTAATTAACTTAGCGCCGCTCAAAAAACAAAAATGAAACCTACCGATACCAGTATTGTTCAGCCGTTTACTGCTTACCAGAAATTAGTAATTGCCATATTGGCATTGTTGCAGTTTACGATTGTACTCGACTTCATGATTCTTGCGCCTCTTGGCGATTTTCTAATGAAAGCACTAACCATCAGCCCGCAGAGATTCGGTCTCGTGGTTTCTTCCTATGCGTTCAGTGCCGGAGCTTCGGGGATCCTGGCCGCCGGTTTTGCCGATAAGTTCGATCGAAAAAAGCTTTTGCTGTTTTTCTATATCGGATTTATTGTAGGCACATTGTGCTGTGCGCTTGCTGCCACTTACTGGATGCTACTGGGTGCCAGGATCGTTACCGGCCTGTTCGGCGGGGTGATCGGAGCGATTACACTGACGATCATGGCAGATATTTTTACGGTTAACCAGCGTGGACGTGTAATGGGTTTTGTACAGATGGCTTTTTCAGGAAGTCAGATCCTGGGCATTCCAATCGGGCTTTACCTGGCCAATGCATGGGGATGGCATTCTACTTTTTTAATGATCGTTGTTCTTGCCTCACTGATTACCATAGTTATCCTGCTTAAAATTAAGCCAATCGACAGTCACCTGGCGCTGCAGTCTGATAAGAACGCATTCCTTCATCTATGGCATGCCATTTCAAATCCTTCCTACCAGACGGGCTTTATCGCCACTGCATTTTTAAGTGTCGGGGGCTTTATGCTGATGCCCTTCAGCAGTTCCTACCTGATCAATAACATCAACATTAGTGCGGATCAGCTGCCGTTGGTGTTTATGTTTACGGGGATATCTTCAATTATCATTATGCCGCTTATCGGGAAATTGAGCGACAAGGTTGATAAGTTCCTGATATTTACCGGAGGGTGTATACTGGCAATTATCATGATTCTGATCTATACCAACCTGGTTCCGGTTCCATTATGGCAGGTAGTGGTGATCAATATGATCATGTTTATGGGGATCATGAGCAGGATCATTCCGGCTACGACTCTTACCATGAGCATTCCGGAGATGACCGACAGGGGGGCTTTTATGAGTGTAAATTCTTCACTGCAGCAAATGGCCGGTGGTCTGGCTGCGCTTTTTGCCGGTATTATCGTTACTCAAAAAACTAAGACGGCCCCGCTGGAACATTACGGTGTACTGGGCATTGTGGTTTCTGTTGTAATTGTGATCAGTATATTTTTGATTTACCGGGTTAATATTATGGTAAAGAAAAAACAGGCTATATTAGCAGCCGTAAAATAAATCAGTTCCCGTATCAAAAGTTACCATTAGCCATGCGCATAAAAATACTGTTCACTGCCATACTGTTTTCAATAGCCGTTAATAACCTGCGCGCGCAGGAAATAGAAGGCAACTTAAACCTGCATACCTTTGCCGACAACAGGGAATACGCCAAGTCTGAACGTTTTTCGCAAACCATTTTCGGTTTGCGGTTTTCTCCTGAAATAGGCCTGGTGCTGGATAGTGTGCACAGGCTCAGGATAGGGCTGAATGCATTGCACGAATTTGGTTCTCCGAAGTTTGCGAATACGGTGGATCCGGTGGCTTATTACGAATTTAAAAAGCAGGACTGGAATTTTTTTATGGGCATGTTTCCCAGGCGCGGCCTGATTGATGATTATCCAAGAGCGGTGCTTAAGGACACTTTTAACTATTACCGCCCGAATGTGGAGGGGATGCTGCTGAAGTATGAAAACGAAAACTGGAGGCAGTTACTGTGGATCGACTGGACCAGCAGGCAAACGGCTACAGACCGCGAAAACTTTATCTTCGGGTTATCTGGTGGGTATAAAAAGGGAATATTCTTTTATTCTCATTATGCAATGATGCTGCACAATGCCGGGCCGGCCATACCTATCCCCAATGACCATCTGGAAGATAACGGGGCCGTAGCTGTGAAGGTAGGGCTTGATCTTTCAAAAAAGACTTTTCTGGATTCCCTGACAATCAATACCGGTGGATTATTGTCTTTGGAACGTGTGCGAAGTGTAAGCAGCTGGAAAACACCAAAAGGGTTGCTTTTCGAACTGCAGGCAGAATACCATCGTTTTGGTATTACCAACTCATTTTACACCGGGCAGCGCCATCATATCGATTATGGTGATCAGTTCTACACCGCCAAAACCTATAACAGGACCGACCTGACCTGGAGGCCACGTATTTACAAGGGTATAGAAGGGCAGTTCACATTATCGTTCCATTTCCTGGAGGGGGTAATAGACAGCCAGCAAGCATTTGGTATCCGCTATAACATTTTCGCCAGCAAGAGCCTGAAAAAAGGGGGTTAACCGGGCCGTTCTTCTTTTTTAAAATTGTTACAATTAACCATTTGTAACCGGTATCGCCTATAATAATAAAAGCTGTATCTTTTGCTTTTGAAATATTATGTATATTCAAATGATAAAACGATTCAGCATTATTATGATGCTGGATTGAAAGATAATTTACGAGCAACAAACTAAACCAAATATGAGTCAAAAACCACTATTTACCGAAAAGCGATTTATTGTCACTTTTATTTTTGTTACCTCACTATTCCTGATGTGGGGTGTGCTTCATGCCATGAGCGATGTACTTAACAAACACTTTCAGGATGCGCTTAATCTTTCGAAGTCGCAGTCCGGACTGATACAGTTTTCAGTGTTTGGTGCTTATTTCTTCATGAGCTTTCCGGCCGGTTATTTTTTAAAGAAATTTGGCTACAAATTAGGCGTCATATTAGGGCTCAGCTTGTTTGCAGCCGGCCTGTTTTTGTTTGTACCGGCAGCTAATGCATCTTCCTTTGGGTTTTTCCGGATAGCGTTATTTGTGATGGGCTGCGGCATGGCAACTCTGGAAACCGTAGCACATCCTTTTGCTGCGGCTTTGGGCGACCAGCGCAGGAGTGATCAGCGTGTGAATTTCGCACAGACATTTAACGCGGTCGGTACTATGGTTGGCCCGGCTATCGGATCGTACTTCCTCTTAACTTCTGATGCTGTGCATTCTACCGATCTGTCTTCAGTAAAAACATTATATGTAGGGATAGGTCTTGTGATCATCTTTATTGCGGTTGGTTTCATGTTTTTGAAAATACCTGCCCTTACTGATCCGCACGTAGACGCAGCGCATGTGGATCCTGATGCAGTAAATGTGGATGTTGCGCCTTCAAAAAAATTATATGAGCATTCACATTTTGTCTGGGCATGTGTGGCGCAGTTTTTCAACGTTGCCGCGCAAGCTGGTACATGGGCTTACTTCATCAATTATGGGGTAGATATCATGCATTTCAGCGATGAGAAGGCTGGTTATTTTATGATTTTATTTATGGGAATGATGACCTTAGGCCGTATAATCGGTACTTCATTAATGACCTATATTGCGCCCAATAAATTGCTGGCAGCTTTTGCTTGTGGCAGTGTGCTGATGTGTTTAATCGTTGCGCAGAGCCTGGGATGGACATCGTATATTGCCTTGCTGATGATCAATTTCTTCTTTAGTATCATGTTCCCGACTATTTTTAGTCTTGGGCTTAAAAACCTGGGTTCACACACACAACAGGCTTCTTCGTTCATATCAATGGGCGTTGTTGGCGGTGCGCTTTTCCCTTTTGTGATGGGATTTGTCGCGGATCATCATGGAATCGCGAATGCGTACTATGCCCCGATCATCTGTTATATCGTGATTTTTTTATTCGGCTCCCGTTTTTATAAAATTAAGACAGAGAAACATTAGTATAAATGATTTCAACAGGGGCAGGTTCTTGTGGATCTGCCCCTTTTTTTTTGGTCGCAAATCGCCATGAAAATTGTCATTTATACACCCTTCTTCTTTCTTACAGATGCGCTAATTTTATGTAGAGATTATGGGTATGGCTATATTAACTCCTTATGTTACCTTCAGGGGGAATTGCCGTGAGGCCATGCTTTTTTATAAGAAAAGCTTTGGAGGAGAGCTGACGTTTCAAACTGTCGGAGAGACACCTTCAAAAATCAGGTGCCCGCCGGGTGCTGAAGATCAGATCATACATGCCATGCTCATTACAGAAGATATGATCATCATGGCGTCAGACATGATCAGCCCGGCAGGATTCACTTTAGGTACAAATATTTCCATGTCGCTGACCTGTGATAGCCAGCATCAGATCCGGCGTATATTTTCTGCGCTGTCCGAAGATGGAAAAATTGAAGACCAGCTGTCCAGACGTCCCTGGGGTGCGCTGTTTGGTGTAATTACCGATAAGTTCGGGATTACCTGGATGTTGAGCTATGATGCAGGACTAACTGAATAGGCTAATGAGGGCAGAGATATAATTCGGCAGGCTGAGCAACAAGTCGTTTTTTTTGGTATTTTAGAAATTTAGCCTTAATCTATAGCTTAAGCTCGATAATGAACCATCTAAAGTCTCTAATCACAGGACTGTTATTCCTGCTCTCCGTTAATGGCTTTTGCCAGCCGGTCATCTACGTAAATCATGTCGCTTATGACAAACAAGGACCTAAAACTGCCGTTGTGAGTTTTGATCAGGTTGTTAAACCCGGGTTGAAATTCAGTTTGATAAATCTGGAAACACAAAAGGCCGATTTTAACGGTACGCTGAAAAGTCCAGGGAGTATGGAAGCGTGGTTCCCTGGCAAGCATTATTACGCTGCGGATTTTACCGCCCTTACTAAAACAGGTAAGTATAAGGTAAGTATCAATTACCAGAAAAAGGATTATAGTTCTGAGTCGTTTACGATAGGCAAGGATGCCCTGACCAACAGTACGCTCGGGGCAATTGTTCAGTATTACCATAAGCAGCGTGCAAATACACCGGAGGAACTGGCGGGTGATAAAAAAATGCTGTTGTATGGCAGTGATAAAACGGTGGACGTGCGGGGGGGATGGGCAGATGCTTCGGGTGATATCAGCAAGTACTTTTCTCACCTGGCTTATGCCAATTTTATGTCGCCGCAACAGATCCCTATGGTGGCCTGGTCTATGGCAGATGCCTGCGAAAATATTCCTGGGAAACTCGATGAGCTGGGTATCCGCGATTCTTTGAATAGCGAAGCGCTTTGGGGTGCCGATTATATGATGCGGTCTCTATCTGAGGAAGATTATTTTTACATGACCGTGTTCAGTTATTTTAAGCCTGACATTACTGCAAGAAGGATAGTTGGGCTGGACGCCAACAGTGTGACTACGGATAAATACCAGTGTGCACTTAGAGAGGGCGGTGGTATGGGCATTGCTGCGCTGGCACGCATTTCTGGTCTGAAGAAGGATGGCGCATTTACTGCCGCGCAATACCTGGACGCTGCAAAGCGGGCTTATGCGCATCTGGCAGTGAACAATCTGAAATATACGGATGATGGCAAGGAAAATATCATAGACGATTATTGCGGTTTGATGGCGGCTACCGAGTTATGGATCGCTACCGATAGCGCATATTACAAAGATGAGGCACGAAAAAGGGCTGCCAGTCTTGCTAAAAGAATGAGCCCGCAGGGATACTTTATTGCCGACGATAAGGATCGTCCGTTCTGGCATGCCGCTGATGCGGGATTGCCTGTAATCGCCTTGTGCAGATACCTTTCTAAAGAAAAGGAACAGGGGCGCCGGACTGTAACGCTTGCTGTGATCAAAAAGGCGCTCGACTACAACCTGAGCGTAACCGCTAAGGTTGATAATCCCTTCGGTTATGCCAGGCAGACTTTTAAGCATGGCGATAAAATAAAAGAGGGTTTCTTTATTCCTCATGAAAATGAAACGGGCTGGTGGTGGCAGGGAGAGAATGCCAGGCTGGCGTCTCTGGCTACGGCTGCCATAGTGGGAGGCCGGCTGGTTTATCCTGCTGCGGGTGGCTGGGGAGTTAAACCTGAGCTTGCCAGTTATGCGCAGCAGCAGCTTTCCTGGGTGCTGGGCCAGAATCCGTATAATGTATGCTTTATGTATGGTTTTGGTAAGAACAATGTGCCATATATGAAGGCCCTCTTTGGCCACGGATCGCAGAAAGGCGGGATCTCGAACGGGATCACCGGGAAAAAGGAAAATGGCGATGGGAGCGGGATTGATTTTAAGATCGAAGACGAGGGTAATGAATGGCGCTGGACGGAACAGTGGATACCCCATGCAGGCTGGTTTTTGCAGGCACTGACTGCCATAACGGAGCAGCCGGCTGCTTCAGAGGTTGTACAAAAGAAGCCTGCCTTCAGAGTTCTTGCGCTTGCGGAAGCAGGAGGGCATCATATCGCGTTTTCTAACCAGGCGAGGGTGTGGCTGGATTCTGTAGCCGTGGCTGAGCATTTCAGTATTGATTATACAACACGCACCGACCAGATTGATGAGGCTTTTCTGAAGCAATACCAGTTGATCCTGCAACTGGATTATGTTCCTTATGGATGGAAGGATAAAGCTGCCGCCGCATTTGAAAAGTATATAGACGAAGGCCAGGGTGGCTGGGTAGGCTTTCATCATGCTACCCTGCTCGGTGAATTTGATGGTTTTCCGATGTGGAACTGGTTTTCAGACTTTATGGGGGGAATCCGCTATGTAAACTATATCGGTAGTTTTGTAAGTGCGGAAGTGAATGTTGAAGACCGGAAGCATCCGGTAATGAAGGGTGTTTCATCTAAGTTTACCATCGGCAAAGAGGAGTGGTATATTTACAACAAAAGCCCGCGGCCAAAAGTACAGGTACTGGCCAGTGCAGATGAATCCACGTATCAGCCGAACTCGGAAGTAAAAATGGGCGATCATCCGGTGGTATGGACGAACACAAAAGTAAAGGCCAGGAATGTCTATATATTTATGGGGCACTCACCGGATCTTTTGCTGAATAAAGACTGGAAACTGATGGTTAAAAATGCCATATTATGGGCTTCCGGAAAATAATTTATTCGCTAAATTTTGTAGATTGCCCTGGTATTTTAGAAAGGTAGATTGATGAGTACGTTAGACCCGGGCATTCTGGAGGACATTAAGACTTTGAGCCGGCTTCCGGCTGTGACAAATATTTTAGAGGTGATCTGTCGTACGACAGGAATGGGGTTTGCAGCAGTGGCGAGGGTCACTGAAAACAAATGGGTTGCCTGCGTGGTTCGGGATGAGATACAGTTTGGGCTTGAACCCGGCGGGGAGCTTCAACTGGAAACCACGATCTGTAATGAGATCCGGCAGGATCACCGGCTGGTGGTCATAGACCATGTGGCAAAGGATGAACATTTTTCCAAACATCATACACCGGCGATGTATGGTTTCCAAAGCTATATTTCGGTTCCGATCATTCTGAAGGACGGAAGTTTTTTTGGAACGCTGTGTTCCATTGATCCTAATCCGGCAGCTTTGAACAACCAAAAGATCATCGGTATGTTTACGCTCTTTGCTGAACTTATCGCCTTTCACCTGAATGCAGTTGAAAAGCTGGAGCTTGCCGAGGCTAAACTTGAAGAAGAAATGCAGACTGCCGAACTCAGGGAGCAATTTATAGCCATTCTGGGCCATGATCTTAGAAATCCTGTCGGTGCTGTATCCAATGGGGCGCAAATGCTGAGGCGCATGCCGCTGGAAAGTAAGGCACTTAAGCTGGCCGGTATCATCGAAGATGCTTCTTACCGAATGATCAAGCTGATCGATAATGTGCTGGATTTTGCGCGCGGACGTATGGGTAGCGGGATTGGCCTGAACTTAAAGCAGGATCAGGATATCGGACAGACATTGGAACAGGTGATCACTGAAATGAGGATGTTGAAGCCAGACAGAGTTATACAGACAGCGTTTTCTTTGGATCATCCGGTAAACTGTGACGCCGCGCGCATCGCCCAGTTGTTTTCAAATCTGCTGAGCAATGCGTTGAGTTATGGAAAAGCTGATGCTCCAGTGCTGATCAGCGCGCAAAGTAATAAAGATAAATTTTCTCTTGCTGTTGTGAACTCGGGGAGCAAAATTCCTGAAGCCTCGATGGAGCGCCTGTTTCAGCCTTTTTCGAGAGGGGAAGTGGAACCCGATAAACAGGGGTTGGGTCTTGGACTTTATATTTCGGCTGAAATAGCGCGTGCACACGGAGGCTCGCTGAGCGTGAGTTCTGACGATCGGCAAACCAGCTTTGTACTTGAATTTCCTTCCGCCTGCTGACCTTAATTTAGGATACTTAAAACATTTAGATTTTTTTTATTGTTAAGCGGTTAATAGTCTGATGATTATTAAATGTTATACTAACCTAAAACAAAACTTATGAAAAAGTACATCTTATTAGTTCTGGCCGTTTCGGCCATTTCATTCGCAGGCTGCGGATCGGGAGACACAAGTAGTGAAAGTTCAGATTCCACGATGATGGATACTTCGGTCGTAGATACTATGGGAATGGGTGGCACGACTACCGATACCAGTATGACAGGTAATGGTGGTCAGGATACCACAATGAAAGATACTGCAGTGATTCAATAGTGTCAAATTCATATTCAGCGTAAAAGCCCTGTATGTCCGTACAGGGCTTTTCTTTTTATAAATGCGCACAGAAAAATATTGTTATTGTGATTTATTTGTTAATTTAGATACGCAAAAGTAGATCCCGGTTATACTGAGACCATTTTATAATCAAATATTAAAAGCGCAAAAATCGGCTATGAGAGTTTTAAATTTATTCCTGCTGCTATGTTTTGGCCTGTTTCTGCAATCGAATGCCCAAACAACAGGCAAGAAAATAAAATTGTTTGACGGCAAGACTTTCAAGGGCTGGGAGGGAGATACCTCCGCAACCTGGCGGATCAGCGATGGTGCTATAACAGGCGGTAAGTTAACAGAAATGGTTCCACACAATGAATTTATCAAAACTACAGGAGTTTATTCCAATTACCGGCTCCGCCTCAGGTTCAGGTTGCTGGGTACCGAGGGTTTTGTAAATGGTGGTGTTCAGTTTCATAGTCAGCGCATTACTAATCCGGATTTTGAAATGGTCGGTTACCAGGCGGATATCGGCGATGGCTTTTGGGCATCACTGTATGATGAATCCAGACGCAATAAGCTGCTGGCTACGGCAGACCCTGAACTTGTAAAAAAAGTGCTCCGCAAAAATGAGTGGAACGATTATGAAGTAAGGAGTGAAGGAAACCGGATCAGAATCTTCCTCAACGGGACGCAGACGGTAGATTATACAGAAACTGATGCCAGCATTCCGCAGTCTGGTCACATTGCCTTCCAGGTTCATGGCGGCGGGAAGACTGAAGTAGCTTATAAGAACATTGTTCTGCAGCAGCTGCGCTAATTAGAAATCGAAATAGCTAAACACAAAAAACAATACACAAATGATGAATTTATACCGTTTAATGATTGCACTGTTTATCACAGTTGCGCTCGCCCCCAGAAGTTATGCTTCGGGGGAAATTGCAAAGCTCAAAGTGAGGGATACTGTAAAATACGACAGGGTTTACACGCTTGAAACTACTATGCTGGGCTATATCGGCTCGGACGGTAAGCGAAATCCTACACTTAAAGCAAGTAAAGGGGAAATAGTTCGGGTCAATATCGTTAATGCTGAGCTGATGACCCACGATATTGTCCTTGAAAAGGGAAAGGCTAAAAGCAAGGTGCTTGTTGAAAAGGGTGATACTTCGAGCATTGTATTTAAGGCGACCGTAAATGACATTTATTTTTGTTCTATACCAGGCCACAGGGCTGCAGGTATGGTGGGCAAGATAGAAGTGGTAGAGGGCCCGATCAAAAAGGAAGTACTTACGGCGGGCATACTGCCAAAAAAAGGTGGAAAGGCGCTGAACCTGAATTTTGAGGCCGGCACCTTGCAGGACTGGACAGCAACGGGTGACGCTTTTGCGGTGGTAAGCGATGTGAATTCCATCTATGAAAAGGACCAGCATCCTGCTCCGGGTGGTAAGTATTTCATCAGCAGCGGCGGAACAAAGAATTACAAGAAGACAGGTACATTAACTTCCGTACCTTTTACGGTTACACAGCCATTTGCTTCGTTCAAGATATCGGGTGGGGCCTTACAGGATACCCGTGTAGAGATTGTACAGGCGGATAACGACAAGGTAATCTACCAGATCACAGGTTCAGGCCGTTCCAATCTTCAGCCGGTAATCGTGGAATTGAAAGAGCAACTGAACAAAGAGATCTTTATCCGTATCGTTGATAAGGAAACAGGAGTTTCACAAATTCCCTACATAGGTGACGACAGGTTCGCGCATATCAATTTTGATGATTTCGGGTTCTATGCCGCAAGGCCAGGTTTTCCGAATGAGCTGAAACAAAGTGATATCATTATATTACCTCCTTTGGATCCGGTGATCAATTCAGGATTATCGGGGATAGAAGCCGCGAAGGCGATGACTTTCGCTAAAAATGGTTTTTCTGTAAAGCTTGCTGCGGCAGAACCTGATGTGATCCGCCCGATCAGCTTCACCATTGATCACCGTGGCAGGCTTTGGGTTGCGGAAGCGCATACTTACCCTACGCGTGCCCCTGAAGGTCAGGGTAAAGACAGGATCCTGATCATGGAAGATACCAATGGAGATGGCACACTGGATAAAAAGACGGTGTTTATAGAAGGTTTGAATCTGGTAAGCGCCATCGAAGTGGGTATGGGTGGTGTATGGGTCGGTGCTGCACCAAACTTGTTGTTTATTCCTATTGATAAAAAAACTGATAAACCTTCAGGGCCTCCTCAGATTCTTCTGGATGGCTGGGGCTATGAAGATACACATGAAGTATTAAATAATTTCAGGTGGGGTCCGGATGGGTGGCTGTATGGTACACATGGTGTATTTACACACTCGAATGTAGGTGCTCCGGGAACGCCTGATGCGCAAAGAACTAAACTGAATGCCGGTTTATGGCGTTATCATCCTACCACTAAGAAGTTTGAACTTTTTGCGGAAGGCACCAGTAATCCATGGGGTATAGATTTTAACGATTACGGACATCCTTTTGTGACGGTGTGTGTGATTCCGCATATGTTTCACATTATTCAGGGTGCCAGGTATCTGCGCCAGGGCGGAAATCACTTCAATCCTTACACTTACGATGACATTAAGGAATGCGGAGATCACGTGCACTGGATAGGTGACCGCGGCCCGCATGCCGGGAACTTCAGATCGAACTCTAAAGGCGGCGGACATGCACACGCCGGAGCGATGTTTTATCTGGGTAATGAAAACTGGCCTTCTGAATACCGCAATAATCTTTTCATGAATAACATTCATGGCAGCAGGGTCAATATGGATATTCCAAAAAGAAATGGTTCCGGATACGTGGTGAGCCATGGTGAAGATATGCTGCTGACCAACGACAGCTGGTCGCAGTGGCTAAACTTTAAGTATGATGCCAGCGGTTCTGTTTTTGCTATTGATTGGTACGATAAAAATCAGTGCCATAGCCCCAATCCGGATGTTCATCAGAAAACTATGGGCAGGATTTTCAAGATCAGCCATGAGAGTGATAAATGGGTTCAGGTGGATCTTTCTAAGGCTTCTGACAAAGAACTGGTGGCCTATCATCTGAATAAGAACGAATGGTACGTGAGAGAATCCCGCTTAATGCTTCAGGAAAGAGGGCCTAATAAAAAGGTGCATAAAGCACTGAAGGAAATATTGGCTAACAATCCTGATGTAACCCGCAAGCTGCGTGCGCTGTGGACCCTGCATGTAACCAAAGGTCTGGAAGAAAAGGATCTTTTGGCCCTGCTGGATCATGAAAGCGAATACCTGAGAAGCTGGGCCATCCAGTTGCTGGCAGAAGACAAAAATCTGTCTGATGTGGCACTTGCTAAATTTGCGCAAATGGCAGCGGCCGACAGCTCGGCACTGGTAAGGTTATATCTTGCTTCAGCGCTTCAGCGTACCGAACCGGCTAAACGCTGGGCTGTAATTGAAGCACTGGTACAACATGAGGAAGATAAGGATGATCACAACCTGCCGCTGATGCTTTGGTATGCACTGGAGCCTACTGTACCGGTAGACATGGACAGGGCAGCAGCAATTGCCATTAAAGCGAAGGCCCCTAAGATTCTGCAGTATACCACACAGCGTATCGCAGCGATCAAATCTCCTGAGGCTAAAAAGGCATTACTAAAGCTGAATGAGCAGCTGGATAAAATGGGTGATCATCATAAGTACCATGAGATTCACTCGATTATTGAGAAAGCCAGCCGCTAAAATGCTATAGCACTGATAAGAAATGCCCCGAATTATTGGTTCGGGGCATTTTTGTTTTGCGGCGACCGGTAGCGTTTATGGAAGCCGATTGATCCGGGATAAACCTGTAATCCTAAACGGTAGTTGCATTTGAATAGCCTTAATATTATCTTATGGCTTTTATTGACTGATTCAATGCTAACCAAATGAAACTAAACAAACTATTTTTCCTATTTATTCTGCTTGCGGCAACGGGGGCGTCGGCCCGCCAGGGGAATCTTGTAAATTATGTAAATACCCTGCAGGGAACAGATTCCAATTACGGACTGTCTTATGGCAATACCTATCCTACTATCGGACTTCCTTTTGCGGAACATTTTTATTCGCCGCAAACCGGAAAGAACGGAGACGGTTGGAAATATCAATATGCGGCAACAACCATCAGGGGGTTTCAGCAGGCGCACCAGTGCAGCCCCTGGATGAATGACTATGCGGTCTTTTCCCTGATGCCGGGTAAGGGCAAGCTGGTGGTCGCTGAGGATGACCGTGCATTGTCCTTCAAGCACGCCAATGAGATCGCAAAGCCTCATTATTACAAAGTCGCTTTTGATAACGGGATCGTTTCAGAGATTTCGCCGGTAGAGCGCGGCGCACATATGAAGTTCTCCTATCCTGCGGGCGAAGATGCTTTTCTGGTGTTGGACGGATATGTAAAAAATAGTGAGGTGACTATTCTGCCAAAGGAGCGTAAGATCGTTGGCTGGGTAAATAACGGGCGGTTTGTACCGGGAAATTTTAAAAGCTTCTTTGTGCTGAGTTTCGATCAGCCGTTTGAAGCATTTGGTACCTGGGAGAATAAAAGGAATACTGCCAGCGCCGGTCAGGCTACTGCCTCGGGTGAAGGAACCGGCGCCTACCTGAAATTCAAAAAGGGGGCAAAAGTGCAGGTGAAGCTTGCGAGTTCCTATATCAGCCCCGAGCAGGCACAATTGAATTTTGACCGTGAGCTGGGTGCCTTTAAAAGTATTGAACAGACCAGGGATGCTGCGGCAAAGATCTGGAACAAGCAGCTTGGTAAGGTGCTTGTTGAAGGTGGAACGGAAGCGGAAAAGGCTACATTTTATTCGTGTATGTTCAGGGCCAACCTATTCTCCCGGAAGTTCTATGAATTGAACAAAGACAATAAGCCCTATTATTATTCGCCCTATGACGGTAAGGTATATGATGGGTACATGTATACCGATAATGGCTTCTGGGACACCTTGAGGGCACAGTTTCCTTTGAATAACATTTTGCATCCGGAAATGCAGGGAAGGTACATGCAGTCTTTGCTTGATGCGCAGGTACAGAGCGGCTGGTTTCCTACCTGGTCTAATCCCGGGATGTCTGGTGTAATGCTGGGTAATCACGCCATAAGTTTACTTGCCGATGCCTGGATGAAGGGAGTAAGGACTTTCGATCCGCAAAAAGCATTGGATGCTTATTACCATGAGAGTACGAATAAGGGGCCGTTCGGAGGGTCTAACGGACGGGAAGGGTGGAAGGACTATTTTACCAAAGGCTATGTGCCTCTTGGTGAGGTGCATGAAAGTACAGCCAAAACACTGGAATATGCTTATGATGATTTTTGCGCTTATAACCTTGCAAAAGCAACCGGGAACAAACACTATATGGATATTTATGCCAGGCAGATGTTCAATTATATTAATGTATACGATCCTGCCGTTGGTTTCATGCGCGGCCGGTTGAATTCTGGTGAATGGATCCCCGATTTTGATCCGATTGAATGGGGAGGCCCCTTTACTGAGGCAAATTCCTGGCAATATTCCTGGTCTGTTTTTCATGACGTGAACGGACTGATCGGGCTAATGGGCGGGCATGATAAATTTATAGCCAAACTGGATACCTTTTTTACTACACATTCCAGGTTTAAAGTAGGCTCGTATAAACAGGAGATTCATGAAATGACCGAAATGGTGCTTGCGAATATGGGTCAGTACGCGCATGGCAATCAGCCGGTGATGCATGCGCCATATCTGTACAATTATGCGGGTGAACCCTGGAAGACGCAGCAAAGGGTAAGGCTGATCATGGATAAGCTTTACAATGCTTCCGAGAAAGGATTCCCTGGTGATGAGGACCAGGGGCAGATGTCGTCCTGGTATGTGATCAGCGCGATGGGACTCTACAGTGTTTGTCCGGGCACAGATCAGTATGTAATAGGGAGTCCGGTGTTCAGGAAAACGACCATTAACCTTGAAAACGGAAAGCAGTTTGTGATCAATGCTGCGAACAACAGCAGGGAGAATGTATACATCCAGTCTGCTACACTAAATGGAAAGTCCTATTCGCTAAACTGGATAAGACATGCTGATATAGCCAACGGGGGCGTATTGAACTTTGTAATGGGAAATACTCCAAATAAGCAACGCGGAACTGCCGAAGGGGATCGTCCTTTTTCTGTTTCCAGGTAGCTTTTCTTTTATGATGAATTGATGTCTATAAACCTTATTAGAATGAACAATAGACTTTGATGATTGTAAATACCTTAACTTTATTGCTTAATTATGAAAAGAATTCTTCTATTATTTGCGCTTTCCTCATGGTCTTTCGCGCATGCACAATCAGACAAAATGCAGCCGGTCTTTAACGGAAGAGACCTGGAAGGCTGGACAAAGTTTCTTGCTAAACAAGGTGTCAATAAAGACCCGCAAGGCGTTTTTAAAGTAGAGAACGGAGCACTTCATGTATCAGGCCAGGAGTTTGGTTATGTTGCGACTACAAAAAGCTATACAAACTTTCACCTTTCGCTTGAGTTCAAATGGGGTGAAAAGAAATTTTCACCGCGTGAGCGGGAAAAAAGAGATGCGGGTATCTGTTTTAATGTTGGGATGCTAAACGACAAAATATGGCCAAAATCTATTGAATGTCAGATTCAGGAAGGCGATGTTGGTGATTTATGGCTGATAGACAGTGTGACGGCATTTGTTGATGGGATGCATACTGAGCCTAAAGATTATGCAGAGGTAAAAAAGATGCGTGACGGTGAGCTTCCTCATGGACAGTGGAACAGGGTAGAGGTGATCTCAAAGCATGGCAGGTTTAATTTTCTTGTGAACGGTATACTGGTTAATCAAGGTGAATATGTTAGTATAACCAGCGGCAGAATTCTCCTGCAATCTGAGGGCGCGGAGGTTTTTTACCGCAATATCAAAATTGAGGAGTTATAGGGTCTCAGTTACCTAATGCTACAGATACATATCTTAAATAAAAGGGCCTGTTAAATAGTATAACAGGCCCTTTAGTTATTCTTTGAAATTTCTTTAGTGCATCAATTAGATGGAAGATGCTTAGAAAGCATAACGTAATGTCGCTCCGAAAGTTCTTGGATCTCCAAGTACACCGGCATATAAGCCTGAGTTACCAGCAGCAGCCTGTAATTGTTCGAAGTAATGTGTGTCGCCGATATTTCTGCTCCAGCCGAAGATAGAGAATTTGTCAGCTTTGAATCCTATACGGGCATTAACGAGTGTATAACCTTCTACATTCAATACTTTTGATGGTGTAGGGTTAGAAGAGTATTCGGAACGGTAGCTGATATCACTTGCTACAAACCATCTGCCTTCAACTGTAGACAATTTACCAACTGTGCTCAATTCGAAACCACCTGAAGTATTCCATTTGGAAATACCTGGCAATCTGCCGCCTGATGCATCTTTAAAAGCAACCTGGGTAGCTACATTGTTTACAAGTTCAGTATGTCCGGTTTCTTCCAATGGAAGCGGCGCATTGGTGAATTTATCATATTTACCGTCCAGATATGCTACTGCTGCATTTAAAGTCAGGAATCTTTGTAACTGGTAGGTTCCGTCAATTTCAAGCCCCTTTACAATCACTTTTTCTGCATTGGCCAGATAACCCCTGTTTACCCCGAGTTGAGGCGATTGAACGTTGGTTTGATAATCTTTGATATCTGTCTGGAAAGCAGTGATGTTCAGGATAGCACCCTTCACCGGTTTTGTTTTCGCACCTAATTCATAATGTTGAACATATTCTGGTTTTACTACAGCCACAGCCAAATCTGCTTCGCCAGTTGTGGTAGTTGGTAAACCACCTACGTTAACACCGACTGGTTTGTAAGCGGTAGAGAAAGTTCCGTAGACATTTATTTTAGTCGTAGGGCGGTATGATACGGTAAGGTTACCCGACAAGTTTTCGTTGTCTGTACTTGTATTGAATTTTTGATTTTTATAAACATCTCCTTTGAGTTTAAGTAGGACAGCGTCAGTAGTTTGTAATCCTCCATAAGTTACACGGTCATAATCAACATCTTTTTTATCATAAGTGAACCTCAAACCAGGTAAAACGTGGAGATGTTCGGCAAATTCCCAGTCAGCCTGTGCGAAGATAGCGGCGCTCAAAGATTTGATCGTTGAGTTGGTGGTGATACCGAAGCCATCCAGCAATCCAGGAGTGTTATATTGTGACTGCTCAACAGAGGTATTGGTTTGTACAAATCTCCATTGATCTTTACCCACTTCTTCGGTCTGAGACAGACCTTTCAAATTCTGACCAAGAACAAACACACCAATTACACCACTTACTTTTTCGCTAACATTACCGGCATACCTAACCTCTTGTGAATATTGATCGTGGCGAGAGTTACCCTGCGATTTAGTCAAAGCAGAAAATTCAGAAAAGTCTCTGTCATTTGTAGGATCCCAGTTCCAGAATCTCCATGCAGTTGTTGAAGTAAGGGTTCCGTTACCGATCTTGTAGTCAATATTTGCAGACACTCCACCAATTGATTGATTTTGTTTCCATGGCGTGTTGGTATAGATT
>DATFQH010000444.1:0-3353 GCA_035264385.1 Pedobacter sp. | reverse complement strand
ACTTTTTGGCCAAACTTAACACCCCTTCGCAAGACCTGGTAATTTGATCCTCATGCTGTTTGAGTCCTAAAATTGCCTCAATCACAGTTCTAACGTCTTCATGGATCGCCGATGCCCGTTCCAGAAATAACTCCGGCGAGCGCTCGGCAGAATACCTGTGCAAATGGTTTAAATGATTTTTGCTGGTTGTATAAGCATATTTGGTCTTGTCCCGTTTATGTACTGCAACCCGCTCGGCTTTATGAAAGATCTCTACAGTCGATTCGGAGAAAAGGATTTTCACTTTGGTGTTGATATAGCGTACAGGGACGCTGTAATAATGCTTGTCGGTGCCCAAACAAGCGTGACCGTCGGATTTCACTTTAGTGTAAAACTGGTCTTTGATCTCAAAGCGGTCTACTGGCAGAGCCTTCAGTTCCTTTCTTTCGATCTCTTCAAATTGCATTCTGCGGCTGTAACTTCGCCCCTGAAGCAATTGACTATTATGGAGCTCAAGGCTTTCCCAAATCGCAGCATTCAGCTCAGCCAATGAGTGATGTGTCTTTTGCTTGACCGGTAGATAAATACGGGTATACATAATCCGAACTGCGCCTTCTACTAAAGCCTTATCTCTTGGCTTATACGCTCTTGCAGGCAAAATACAAGTATCATAGTGCTGGGCAAAAGACTCAAAAGTTTCATTCAATGTAGGCTCATAACGGTGGCTTTTGGTCACAGCTGCCTTCAAGTTATCAGGAACAATTGCCGAAGGAACTCCGCCTATGTAGTGTAGGGTGTTCTCGCAGGCCTTTACAAAATCTTCCTTTTGCTGGCTTGCAACTGCCTCTACATACGTAAGCTGGCTTGCACCCAAAACAGCTACAAAAACCTCAACCTCAACCACTTCACCGGTCTGCTTATCCACATAGCTCAGCTTTTTTCCCGCGAAATCTACAAAAAGTTTGTCCCCTACTTTATGGGTTCTGTGCATTGTCGGACTCACTTTCTCCTGCCACAAGCGAAAGTAACTACAGAACCTCACATATTTGTATCCATCAGGAAACTGCTGAATGTAATCCTGCCATAGCGTCTGCCTGGTGACCCCGGTTCGCTTGAGTTCCTTCTCCATTGCTGGAAAGCATCGAATCAGCGCTTCCAACTTGGGATTTATCGGCCTGTCAGGTTGCTTAACATCACTAAAAAGTTCCTCCAGATCTTTATCGCTCAAAGCGTCCACATCTTTCGTTGGAAAACCACTTTTCTCAAAAGCGGCAATGTATTTTTTTACGGTTGTACGGGAAACGTCCACGTAATCGGCGATCGATTGCTTGCCTTTTCCCTGGTCGTAAAGCCTAAGAATTTGCCTAATTTTATTCATGCTTAAACTGGTATTTGCCATTAATTCTAATGCGTTATCAAAAGGTCAGGTTAAGATGAGATCGTGAAAAAATCTGCTGTTCGAGCGCAGCTAAAACGGATTGTCAATTTGCTGAAAATTCAATGACCAGTTTAGCCGAAAATTAAACGGCCAGTTTCATTGAAATACCCATACACCAACAAATCCAATTTTTCTGCTCTCTCATGCCATCCATATGAGTCTTCTTAACCATGCGAATGTCCAAATATTAGAACAAAAGAATTCAGACGCCAAACTTTAAAAAATCAGACGCCAGTCTTAATAAATTCAGTCCTGGTTATTCGCCACCTGCTTTTTTCAGCTCTACGAATTCTCAGCTGAATTCGCCCAGTGTTCCGGTAGACATGCCGCTATATCGATCAATAAATTTAATCGGACATTGTGTAGACAGAATTTACCTTAAACAAAAACAAGTCGTTTTTTGCAAAAGTATCGGCAGCTTTATTAATCTGATGAAGTAAGTCACATACATTCAACCAGACATAGATTACATGGCGCCGGCACTCGCGTAAGTAACTTCAAATAATTAGGATCGCAGCAGCGTTCAAACTACCACTTATTGTATCCATATCTATACAAGTATAGATAAAAAACTAAAGCTCTCATTGTTAATTTTATAAATCCAAACTGGGGACTTCATGTGTAATCATTACTGAACTTGATTCCCCGCAAGGCTAGTAAAGAAGTTCTAATAGGATCATAATGAATCGCTAACAAAATCTGAACTTTATTACCTTTACAAGATGGCTCAAAGACCGAACATACTCATATATAAAAAGCTGATAACTCCCCTAGAGCTGGCATTACAAGAATTAGCTGGAATTGACAAAGAATTCGATGGTTCGCTTCAACGGCCAGATTTCATTAACAAAGGCGTCTTTGCATATGTTATCGCCAGATATGAAGCAGCACTAGCTGATTGCCTCAAACAATTTTTAATAGCCTTTCCTGACAGATTAGATAAAAACTCTTTTAATGCAAATAAAAACTATCCACATATTTTAGGTACAGATCTCACCAGTGAAGTGATAGAATTGCTCATCCAGGACTTTATTGCTAGCACAACATACTCAAAGATGGATTCGTTTATTGAGTTATGCTGCACGTCCATGGGCATTAACAACTTAAGCAACCATTATAAACGAACATTGAGAGAAAAAAAAGCCCGTAGAAATCTATTAATGCACAACAATCTTGTAATAGACAATACATATATCTACTCGACCAGCTCTGATCCGAGGAAAATTGGCAATCCATTAGCCATTACTGACAGCTATTTGCGGGAGACCATTTCCGACGCCATCAGTTCGCTGAACGCGTTCAAGGAAAATCTTCATGACAAATACCACACTTACAATAAAGCCAAAGCCATCAAACAAGCATGGCAATACCTATTTCAGCAACCAATGATGAATTTTGACGACTATTGGGAAGTCGATGAGCAAAATCACGTCTCATTAAAAGTGGATACGATACGAAAAAGATTCCGTTCCTTGTCAAGTGGAGAAAGAACTATCCTGGCTTACTGGGTACAAAATTACAGTGCAAGTATTTGTGATGAATTTTTCAAGTTCAAAGACTTAAACATGCAGGTTAGTAACAATTGGATGATGATTTATAGCGTTTCGCTTTTTGACCGCTTTCCTCTGCTTTTGCAAAATAACGAATGGTAATAACAAAAACGGTTGTAACTATCAACCGATTTCTCTAAATGCTTTAAGGAAGCCTAGCCAAAATAGTTTTCATCCGATCTTCGATTATCTTTAATTATAACTACTTGATAATTCCAAGCTTAAATAAAATGTCTTTTTTAAGCTTGCTTAAAGGACGTCTAACTAGGTGTTCATCTTCAAGATATACACCGAAGGCTAACCGATAAACTTCCTCAGGCAATAAGGGGATTTTTAAAATGCTTTCTACTGATCTAAGATATGAATTGGTAAAGGCTTTTTTAAGG
>DATFQH010000443.1:0-25256 GCA_035264385.1 Pedobacter sp. | reverse complement strand
ATATACAGGGCATTGGTGAATCAGGAAAAAACCCAGCAACAACTGGTAAATAAAATGATCGATAACGTGTTTAACGGATCAGCGGCAAGATTAGTGATGCAGGCGCTGGGCAACCATAGTGCCAGCCAGGATGAGATTGATTCGATAAAAAAATATCTGGATGAATTGAGTAACAAACCATCACATTAAGCAACAAATAAGAATATGGAAGCAATTGTAAACAATCTGATCAAAGCTATCGGCTGGAGTATTTTTCACTCTTTGTGGCAAGGTGCAATTATTTATGGTATTCTGATCCTCTCTGTAGCAATCGTACCTAAGCTCAATGCAAAGGTAAAGCACAACCTCGCCTATTCGGCCATGTGCCTGATGTTCATTGGATTTTGCATTACATTTTTTTCGATTTTTAGAGTCCCTCAGGCACAGATAAATTCGGGTGTGCTAACAAACCAGTTCAGCTCAAATGAACCGGCAGATTATCTGATCTCGCTTACCGGTGAGCTCAATAACAGAACAGAACACCTGTTCCCATACCTGGTAAGTGTTTATGGCATTGGATTGGTTTTTCAATTGCTGATCCTTAGCGTTGGTTATAAAAAGCTATTGAAATTGAAGCATGCGGAGAGAAATTCAGTTCCGCCAGAATGGGCGGCTGTATTTGATCAGCTGCTCAGTAAATTGAACCTGCGCAGGAGGGTTAGTTTTTACCTGTCTGCCAATGTAAATGTGCCGCTGGTGATTGGATATTTCAAACCTGTGGTATTGTTTCCGATTGCATTGGCCGCACAGCTGGACATCCAACAGGTGGAGGCTATTTTAATTCACGAATTGTCACATATCCGCAGGAATGACTACCTCCTTAACCTGATTAAGACCGGGATAGAAACTGTACTGTTCTTCAACCCTTTCATCTGGCTGAGCGCCAGGTTTATCAATATAGAACGGGAACATGCTTGTGATGACCTCGTACTCAAATTTACGGGAACACCGGTAACCTATGCCCATGCCCTGCTTAAACTCGAAATACTTAAAAATAAATCCACCCCTGTCCTTTCTATGGCAGCAACCGGTGGAAATCAACACTTGTATCAACGTATAAAAAGAATCACAGATATGAAAACCAATTACATGAATGCAAAGCAGCAGCTCTTTGCAATTACATTAACCGTTGCCACAGTGATCTCACTGGCATGGGTAAATCCGTCAAAAACGACTTCGCCTGTGGCTGACAAATTAAAAGTCGCCAAGACCGTTAGGACTGAAAATCAAAATACTAAATTCAGGGTTACACCTATAACTGAAGCCAAAACAGCCTTAATGAACTGTGATAACCTGCAGGATACGAGTAAAAAGAAGAAGTTTAAGATCGTAACAGTCGATGCCAAGGGTGTGAAAAAAGAATATAACTCGGTGAAAGAAATGCCGGATAGCCTCAGACAAGAGGTGATCAGCGAAACTTTTATGGATGACTTTCATTTCGACTTCAGACTGGATTCAACTATAAATGCCACTATGTCTTATATAAAATCTCCGGAGTTCAAACAAACGATGAAGGATGCGCAACTGCATGCCAGCGTTATGATTAAGAAAATGAGCTCGCCTGAGTTTAAGAAACAGCAGGAAAAAATGCAGAAGGAGGCGTTGATGATGGCTAAACAGTTTCAGTCTGAGGATTTCAAAAAGTCTCAGCGGGATATACAAAAGGTGACCGAGAATATGCAAAAGCATTTCAACTCTCCTGAATTCAAAAAACAGCAACAAGACATGAAAAAACATGCTGAGGAGATGCGTAAGAAGTTCGACTCTCCTGAATTCAAAAAACAGATGGAGGAAGTGAAAAAATTGCATGAGTCTAAGGAGTACAAGGAACTGAGAGAAAAGTTTGATAAGGATATCCAAAAGCTTAAAGAGCAAAAAGGCATCAAATCGGATCTTAAGGCAATTCATATTTCCCCGGATAAAGGCATTGTGACCTCTTCAGGCAAAGACATGGTCATCTCCCCAGACAGCGGCATTATGTTTGATGAAAGCGAAGTAACCGATGTTATGGTAAAGGATTGAAAATCGATTAGTACAGACACACAATAAACTCAGACGGAGGCAGGAGAATTATAACCCTGCCTTTTTTGTTGGCAAGTAATAACATCGAATGCTTAAGTTTTCATAATTTAGCAAAGTAATATGCTACAGAAACTTTCGATTCGTAACTATGCTTTGATAGACAGTGTTGAGCTTGAACTGAACAAGGGCTTGAACATCATCACCGGTGAAACCGGTGCCGGGAAATCCATCATGCTGGGGGCCTTGTCGCTGATATTAGGGCAAAGGGCTGAAACCAAATATTTCTTCAACCAGGATAAGAAGTGCATCATCGAGGGTCAGTTCTTATTGAACACCGGCTTGCTGAAGCCGATGTTTGAAGAACATGACATTGATTTTCATACCGAGAGTATTTTACGGAGGGAAATATCGACGGACGGAAAATCAAGGGCTTTTATTAATGATACGCCGGTTACACTTTCGGTAATGAAGCAGATTGGAGAACAGCTGATCGATATACATTCGCAGCATGCTACACTTGAAGTGAATGACCCTTCGTTTCAGCTGCTGGTGATAGATACACTTTCGGGCCATCAGGAGCTACTTGACAACTACAGGTCGCGATACAAGCTATACAGGAAAAGCCAGCAGCAGCTGAAGGCGCTTAAGGATGCGGCAGCGGATGCCCGCAGCAGGCAGGACTATGAACAGTTTTTGTTCAGTGAACTGGAAACCGCAGCACTCAGTGCTGGTGAGCAGGAAAAGCTCGAGTCGGAACTGCAGGTACTTAATAATGCCGAAGCCATAAAACGTGGCCTGGTAAATACATGCAACCTGCTGAATGAGCAGGAAAATGCTGCACTATCTGTGCTAAAAGAAGTGGTTATACAGCTTCAGGGCATTGAAAAATACAATGAAGCGTACCTGAATTTAAATGAAAGACTTCGTTCTTCTGTAATCGAGCTGAAAGACATTGCCCAGGAAGCTGCATCACTGGAACAAGAGATTATTTTTAACCCGGTAAGGATAGAAGAGATTAATGCCAGGCTGGATGTGATCTATAGCATGCAGCAAAAGCATAAGGTAAATACTATCGAAGAACTGTTGGTGGTACAGGATCAGTTGTCGGAGAATCTGAGCCGTCTGTTGAGCGGTGATGAGGAAATAGAAAGGCTGGAAACAGAGATCGCCGCGTTTGATACAGAACTGAATAGTAAGGCGCAAACGCTTTCTGCCAATCGCAGCAGCGCTATAAAGCTGACAGAGGAATTGGTAGCGGCTGTATTGATAAAGGCGGGTATGCCTAATGCAAGGATTAAGGTTGACCAAGGCCTGCTTCCTGAACTGAACAAGGACGGCAGGGATGTGGTAACCCTTCTTTTCTCGGCAAATAGTGGACAGGCGCCAGCCCCGGTTGCCAGGGTGGCATCGGGTGGTGAGCTGTCGAGGCTCATGCTGGCCATCAAATCGATCATGGCCAAACACACGGCTTTGCCTACACTGATATTTGATGAAATAGACACCGGTATTTCCGGTGAAACTGCGGTAAGGGTAGGTCAGGTGATTGGTGAGCTGGAAGAAAATATGCAGGTCATCTGCATTACCCACCTGCCTCAGATCGCTGCAAAGGGCAATGCCCATTATTTTGTTTACAAAAATGAGGCTTCTGAACGTACCACCACAGGCATTAAAAAACTGGCGCACGCCGAAAGAATACCTGTCATTGCTGAGATGCTTAGTGGTAAGGACCCTGGTGCTTCAGCCTTAAAGAATGCGGAAGAACTGCTTGGTGCTAATGAAAGGCGCTAATATTTTTCTTATTTTGGTATTTAAAACGAGAACAAAACATAAACGATATGTATAACTTATTAAAAGGCAAGCGTGGTATCATTACCGGTGCCTTAGATCAGAATTCCATTGCCTGGAAAGTGGCAGAAAAGGCACACGAGGAAGGTGCATCATTTGTATTGACCAATGCCCCCATCGCCATGCGTATGGGTGAGATCAATGGATTGGCTGAAAAGACCAATTCGAAGATCGTTCCTGCTGATGCCACCAATGTAGATGAAATGACCAACCTGTTTACCCAATCGCAGGAAATACTTGGCGGTAAAATAGATTTTGTACTGCATTCTATCGGCATGAGTGTAAACCTCCGCAAAAAGATTCCATATGCGGAATCTAATTATGACTATTTCATGAAGGGAATTGACGTATCGGCACTTTCTTTCCATAAAATGCTTGCCGTTGCGAGGAAACTGGATGCCATCAGCGAAGGCGGAAGTGTTGTGGCGCTTACTTATATGGCTGCCCAGCGTACCTATCCGTTTTATACGGATATGGCAGATATTAAGGCAATGCTTGAATCAATAGCACGCAGCTTTGGCTATCATTACGGGCTGGAGAAAAAAGTAAGGATCAATACGGTATCACAGTCTCCAACGAAAACTACAGCCGGGACCGGTATTAAAGGGTTTGGCGATTTCTTTGATTATGCGGATGCCATCGCTCCTTTGGGTAATGCAGACGCAGAATCTTGTGCAGACTATTGCATTACTTTATTCTCTGATCTCACCCGTATGGTTACCATGCAAAATTTGTTTCATGACGGCGGTTATTCTTCAACGGGTGTAAGTGATATCGTAATGCAAAAAATGGGTCTGGAAGATGAATAGTTTACAGCCTCTGCTTTAACCTGATACTTATGGGCATACTCTCTGCACTTTCGCCGGTTTCAGAGGTGCAGGTTATCACATAAGTATTGAGGTTCTTAGTAGCCGGACTCTTATCTTCATAAAAATCATTTGCCTTATCCAGGGTAGCCAGCAATGTTTTTAACTCGCCTGACATACGGTAAATTTTGTAACCTGTTACATCAGTCTGGGCTGTGATATCCCAGGCCAGAACTACCGACTGGTCTTTGATGCCTGCCCTTAAGCCACCCGCCGGCAATATGCGTTTGGCTACAATGCCAGCGCTTACCGCTGCGCTCAGTGCGCTTAGCTGCCCCCCGGCACTAACAGCCTGTATGGCGTATTCATAGTTCACTCCTTTTACAACGGTACTGTCTTCACAATAATTAACAGAAAAATGCAGGGGGCTGGTGTTTACAAGTTTATAGCTACTGGCCGTATCCGGATCATTAAACCGCCTTTTGTATACCTGATAGGCCAGTACGTTGCCTGCCTGCCGGTTCTGCCATCTGATCATGATCCTGTCATCGCGGATGATCGTTCTTACATTCATTGGTGTATTTAGTTTTATGCTTGCAGGTGTAATGACGTTTGCTGTTTCAGAAAAAGCACTGATATTATATGAGGTGTTTACGGCCTTAACAGCGTAAGTGTAGGACATATTGTTTTGGGCAGCTTCGATGGTATCGTAGAAAGTGACCTGTACACTGTCCGTTACAATAAGATCTGAAATCTGTTTCAATGAATCTGCTCCATTTCTGCGGAAGATATAGTATCCCCTGGTATAAAATTCGGGTCTTTTCCAGGAAAGTTTAACTTTTCCATTCTCGGTTATGGCAGTTAGCCTGCCCGGAGCGGCTGCCTTCTTATTGGCCTTCAGCATACCGGAAAACCGGATGGACATGCTGCCGGGTCCGTATATGGTAACGGGCTGAAGGGAATAAAAATAATTTTTCACCGGATGAACAGTCTTGTCTAAAAACACGGTATCTGAGGCTGCAACTGTTCCGACAAGTTTATATTCTGCTCCATCGTGGCTTTCGGATCTGTAAATACCAACAGAGACCACACTGGCGGTCTTGTTTAACTTCCAGTCGAGCTTAATGGCACTCTCCTTTTCGATACTTGTTGTTTTCACATCTGTTACAAAGGGGGTATTGTTGAAAGTAGTATTGGAAATCCTGATCGTATCTGAGGGTAAACCAGAATTGCCAAGGTCATCGAAGGGAATGGCTACGTACTGATAAACTATCCCGGGTTTGATGACTGTATCTGTAACCAGGTAGATGGTAGAATCTCCCTGCTGGACAATCCCCAAATGGGCCGATGCAGGCTCAAAATCTGTTTGCATATATACCTGGCGCAATAGCGCAATACCTGCAGGCTTATGGATGCCATTGCTGTAATACCGCAGCACCTGGTTTTCATTAAAAGCAGTGATGGTCTGGGTTACCAGCTGATAGTCTGTTTTAACAGCTTCCGGAAATCTGGCACCAATGATCTTTTCTTGTTGCCCGCTATAGCCTTTTGTAATGATTTTATATTGATATTCTACATTAGGAAGGGCAGTTTGGTCATAGAATGCTGTTCCGAGCGCCTCTTTGAACGCCGGTGTATTGCCGTAATAAAAAACAGAGTCTGCGAGGTCTGCCGTTTCTATCATTTTCCAGATGTTACTGAAAAATCTTTGTTCAGGCATTTTGAAAGTTGGGTATTTTGCACCGGAATGACTTAGACTGGCAAAGAAAACGGATGAATCTGCCTGGAACCGGATGCCTGCAATTTCCTTCCATATTGTACTGTCTGCGGCCTTTCTGCTTATGGAATAGCTGATATGTCTTGGGATGGTTTTTCCAAGGTCTATATATATGCCGGACGATCCTGGTTTTGCTTCCTGGGCCTGAACCCCGAATATAAAACCTGTCAGCATGGTAATGGTTGCAATTGTTATTCTTTTCATCATACTATTTTTAAAGCCCTGTTATTTTTTAGTTGCAAGACCACATTTCACAGCGGCATGCGTTGCAGTGGACAATTCAAAAGTTACCATTGGAGACTTACCGGTATCAAAATTAGCTTCAGCAGACAGACTCATACTTCCAGATTTACGGATATCATCCATAAAAGGAATTTTTTGTACTATACTGTAGCCAAGTTGCAGCCCGGAGAAGAAGTTGGCACTGAAAGCATCTTTATATACATATTTCAAACGGCCGGTCACATCTACATTGACAAAGCCTGATGCTGAGGTACCTGTGAACGATGCCGCTGAGATGGAAACACTTCCGAAGGCACCCACAGCCAGTGTGATCTCGGGCTTGTCGGCGAAATTCATGAACATGGAAGCATCTACACCTACTTCGGCAGACATACCAACACTAAGCAGCGGTAGTAAAGGGGGCAGATCTATCTGCTCATCAAAGCGTTCGAAAAGATCTTTTCTGCCTGAAACCAGCATTCCGAACAAGTCGTAAGACGCTCCTTCACATACGGGCAGTACTTTGTTACGGTTGAATTGCATGGTTCTGGTTAACACATCCATAGATATATTTTTATACCGGCCCAGCAACACGCCTGCTTTTATTTCATTAAACGGGGGAAACCCAAGGTTGACATCACCGGCTGCGAACATATAAAACCCACTTCCGCTCATGGCTATTTCTGCTTCACCAGTCATGCGCACACCACCAAGATCCAGGTTGTCGACTTTTAAATTACCAAGCAGTTCCTTTTTAGGCCAGTTAAAGACCAGGCGCATTTGTCCAAATGCCGTTCCGATATTGCTCACTTCAAGCTGGCCGTTGTCGCAGGTTACCTCGCCGTAAACCTTAAACGGAATCGGATTGTCAGTTTTAAAGCCTTCCAAAGGACCTGTTTTATTCCGCATCCTGCCTGTAAAGGTGAGGTAATCCCAATCTTTATCTTTCACGGTTGTCTGGGCATTGCTAACATCCATGGTGATACCGGACCCGTAGTCGAATGAATTTGAACCTACTTGTTCTATTTTCGTCGAGCCAATGATTTTCGTCAGTTTAACATTGATCGGGGCCAGCTGATTATTTGGTTCATATACGGTTCCAAACAGTTCCAGTTTATTGTTATCTATGGTTTTTAATTTTTCGGTCGGTGAATCAAACACTACATAGCCTTTACCGATATCGAATCTGATGTTTTTGAACTGGGGTATAACGTTGGTCAGCGAGGTATATTTAAAGCCACCGTAAAAAGACTGCAGCCTCGGAATACCCAGGTCGACATTGCCCATCAAGGTAAAGTCTCCGGGTGAGGATTCGATCATGAGTGGTTTAAAAGCTATCTGATTGAAGGCGGTGACCGTTTTTGAATTTGGTGAAAAATCTACGTATTGATCGCCGTTGCTAACCAGGGTTACGGCGTCAATGCTGATTCCCTCTGTAAAACCTTTCAATCCGGATATGCTTCCGGCTGCTTTATTGCCGCTACCCAGGAGCCGCAAGATGTAGTGCCTGCCATTGTCTGATCCTATTCTTTCATCGATACCAAAGGTTGATGCGGTTCCGGCATTGATGCTAACCGGCGCAATACCGCCGAGGCTGAGCTTGTTTAAATTTGTACTGTCGACCAGTAAAATGTCATTGCGCATACGGAATGTATTGAAAGGAATATCCAGAACGCCAGTCCGGATCAGGTTCTGACTTCCTTTTTTCGCTACGATTCCTCCTTCTTCGGTAGAGAACTCCCATTGCGGCACCACGACTTTCCATTTTGTGTCCAGGTCAATTTCCAGTGGCTGACTTCCGCTGATCTTACTGATGCCTGTTTGGTCAATAAATACCTCGGGAAGTTTCACAGAGATGGGACCGCTCAGGGTATTTATTCCGGATGGTTTTATTATCGGGAGCAGCCTGATCTTACCGTCCGCGAAATACGTTTGTTCGGGTGCCGTGATGGCTGGAAATTCTAACAGTTTAAATCCGATTGCGCCCTTGTTCTTGCTGGTAAAATAATATCTTGGGTTTTTAGCATTGCTCGAATAGAAGGCCTCCAACGTGTTTGTTAGTGCTACATTGCTGCCGCCACCCTGGATATTTTCCTGTTCATTCACAGCAAAATAAAACTCGGAATTTTCGAATGACAGGTAACTTCTTGGAAAATCGAAAGAGTTGTCTACAATTTTCGCTTTAACTACTAAGGCTCCGGAACCATTGCCCCGGTTTTTTATCGTAATGCCATTTTCGTCCATAACATTGGCATTAAAAAGTTCCTTAAATCTGGTCTTGAATGCTGTAATATCCAGTTTTACATCTCCGGCAGCATCTAAAACTTCAAAGCCGTTGGCATCACGTCCTACCGTTGCCAACTCTATATTAGTAAAGCCAATCCTTAGATCGGGGTCTGTAACCGCAAATTCTCCTCGTGACCGGCTAAGATCTATAGATCCGCTGATGAGATATCCTCTGTTGGTCGATATTGCATTTTCTACAATAACCGGAAAACCAAGCAACTTTCTGATGTTAACTTCTCTGAGTATGGTCAGGTCAAAATTGAGCATGTCCACATACCGGTAATCGACCGTTTGAGTTTGTGCCAGTATTGTACCCAGATTTGACTGTCGGCCTGCGGATGCCGTAACAGATACCATGGCACCGTGGTTTATGGTACTTATGCCCTGCATTTCGTAATAGCCTTGTTTATTGGTTCTTATTTTTTGAATGCTGGCTCCGCTCCCGCTGTTGATGTAAACTTCGGCGCCTTCTGCGGCTTCTCCGTTTATCATTACATACCCCCTTACGGTTATCCCTTCCATCAGTCTCAGGCGCTGATTTACATAAGTCTTGCTTTCTTTATTGGTGAAGGTACGTTCGTTGGTAATGTAGCCCATACCTTCCGGTCCTGATACTTTAGCGGTAAAATTCTCTTCACTGATGTTCATAAAGTTATACTTCACGCTGCCGTCTGTACCCGAATAAAGGATCTTACCCAGAATTTCTATTTTTGCACCTGAGATAGGCTGGCCTTTCATATTTGAGACCTGGAAATTGATCCGGTGTTCTCTTGTGATCACTTTTCTTGCCAGATCATAGTTCTTGTATGCCGCAGTTACATTTCCAATGATCAGTGTATCATTAAAGTATTTCAGGTCATTTGGGATGATCACCAGCCTCGCCGGCATTCCCAGAGGAATATGCGCCAGGAAATTCTGACGGCATGAACTGATCAGCTGATCGGTACTTGTGCCGCCGCAGGATGGTGAGGTTTCCTTAATTACATTCATTGCCTCAATCTTATACAGTGCCGGAATGTTTTCATGCGCAGCATTGATGACATATCCTTTGATGTAGCCGGAGGGGGTAAAATATAGGTTCTTGAACAACTTCTGGCCTTTTTGAAGTTTAGACACGGTAAAATCATACCTGCCGGATTGTGTGGAATCCGTGTAAAATGTCGGGCCATAACCCGGAACGGATACCTGTATCTGTGACTCTCCGAGAGCCAGTACATCGGACTTGTAACTGAAATATCCATTGTTATCCAGATAAACAGTAGTTTGGGAGGTTTTAGTTGAGCTGAACCAAAACGCCCCCGACTTGTAGGTCGTTGTAATGAGCACGCTGGCTTCAGGCAATCCTTTTGTTCCTATGCTGTTCAGCACCCTCCCGGCAATAACCGGTTCATCGGCATCGAGTTTCATGTTTACATCAAATTCTTCCTCCTTAAAATCTTTATTGAAAAGGAATGTTCTGCCAATCTGTGTGGTCGGATCTATTTCCGGGAATGTAAAATTAAACGGTACCTCAGCTGCTTTATAGGAAGAGCTGTTGTTCGCGTCTTTAAATACAACTGCTTTCAGGGAATAATTTTTGTTTTTCAGGACATGGTTAAAGGTAATGCCCTGTGTATTGGTAATGGCCTTATCGACGATCATTTTATCCTTATCGGCAGGCATGTTTAATTTTTCTCCTTCTCCGGCCAGGCCTGCAACGATTGCCTTACGCACCAGGTGAACAGGAATTTGTAAAACCTGTGGGTTGTTGTCTGCACTGCCCGATTTATTGGCTTCTTTGTATTCGTCTCCTTTAAAGATTTTTGATTTGATCTTAACAGTTCTTACTGTACTGTATAAGATTCCGGCATCAAGGGTTTGAAGGGGATTGATTTCTATGTCATTGTCCGGGCTGCAGTAGACACTTTCATCTTCAACAACGATCCGGTAAACCATTTTTGCTTTACAGGCGGCATCAGCATGGAGCGCAGTTGGCTGGGGCTTAACTGGTATGTCATTTCCGGCTTGCTGATCAGGTGAAAAAGGACCTCCCTGGTTTAAATTGAGTAATTTACTGCTTGTAGCTGCTTTAAACTTGAAGGCGTTTACAGTAGGGGTCAATTTTACATCATATCCGCTGAAGCTACTGTTCAGCTGGCCTTGTGTTACCGGGCTTTGTTTGACGGGGTCAATGGTAACAAACTTCGCCCCCATTGGATCGAACTCATCTTTTAACGGATTGGTGGAATCTTCAATGACCATGTCTTTAAATGCTTTAGCCAATGCTGCTGCCCCATCTTTATCACCGAGCAAGTTGGCCATCCAGTAATCTCTTGCTGTCTGACCGGCAGGATTTTGCTTTTCAGGTTCTGCAATGCTTTCGAAAGGTATATTGAAGTTGTACCAGTTTGGAGAGACGTATACAGAATCCCATAATGGAATATCTTTAAATTCAAATGATCCGTCTGGGTTTGTTGTTACCGGGACTGATGTGTTGGGATTGAGTCCATTCATATACCCGATCAGTTTGTTGTCTTCTTTAGTCGGGTTGATCCTGCCTTCATTATTCTCATCTACCAGCGTAAGCTTATCCATTTCAGATACCGGCAGGACATAACTCTTATCGCTTTGCGGAGATTGAAGGACAATAAATGGCCGTAAGGAGATCTTCGCATTAGCCAGTGGCTGCGCGCCGCCTATGCCATCGCTGTAACGGTATAGTAAACGCCCTTTAACGGTTGCTACGGGAACTTCAGGTACTGACCAGACCAGGTTTTTTTCTATTTCATAGCTGTAACTGCCGGTTGCCTTAAAACTGTCGTAATATTTTGCTGGCGAGGGGCCGGCGCTGTTAACCGGCTTCATGAAATTGAACTGCTGGGTGATAATAGTTTCCTTTGTTCTGCGGTTGTAGACCCTGATCCAGTAGAGATCCTGGCTATTCATTGCGCAAAGCAGGAGATTGAAGCTAACCATAGTCTCGGTTGTCTTACCCGGAGCCAGTTTGGTGAGTTCGGACGCGACTAATGTCGCTCCTGCGGGCAAACCAGTGTCCGGAGGCAAGACTTTGTTTAACGAAGTATCCTGTCCTTCGTACCGGGGTACATTTTTGGCTTTCGGCATACGGTATAGCAGTACCCTCAGGCCTTCTATTCCTTCAGATACCATCACCTTGGTATCGTTGTTTGCATTGTATGTTTTCCTGGCGTACCCTTTACTGATATGCAGATTCAGTTTATAGTACAATACTTTGGATACAAATTCACCGGCATTCAGTACACCTGGTTCTGTTCCGTTTTCAATAGTTTTTTCGGGCTTACTGTAGTAATTATTTTCCGGATATTCTATTCTGTAAAAGCCTTTCATTCCTTTTGGATCGGCCATCAGCGGAACTTTTACATTGAATGTTCCCTGACCACCCAGTGTGGCCATAAATTTCGAATCTTCGTTTGCGTTGATTGTATTTGCAGGAATGTTGTCTTTGATGATGGTCTTTCCGTCGGCATCGAGCTGCCTGTAGTATTTGGTAAGCTGAATACTTCCCGACACCGGGTATAGCGCCGGATATTTATCATACTGATATTTAACATTTCCGGTTAGCGTAATGTATTTCTGTGTACTTATGGTATCGGGTATTTTTTTATAAGTGAAACTTCCTGTAATGCTTTCTCCGGCCAGAACTGTGTAGCTATTTGTATTTGGCGAAGGATTTACTGTAAGTCTTTTTAGCATGCTTTGACCGGGGCCCGGACCCGCATTGACGGCACTATAGGCCTTCACCTTAAAATCGTAGGCCTTGCCATTCACAAATTTGGAGGGCTGCCCATTTGTTTCGGTGTAATAGAAGGCATCTATTCCCTGCCTGCTGTCGACAATCTTCTTTGTTTCCCTGTCGGTAATTTCAATCGTGTATTTAAGTGGGGTGTAGGTCTCCCTTGTTGGTGTCGAATTTGCAAAAGCCTTAAAGCTGGCTGCAATCAGCGTTGGTTTTGACACTGGAGTTGACGTGATGTCGTCATTGCTGTTGATCAGCTTCCAGCGCAGGTACAATGCATATTTGTTGTTTACCTCGATGGCTTTACCCATGTCTTTTTCTGCTGGAATGAGTATCGGAATTAGGTTTCCATCTGGTTTTGAGGCCAGAACTGCAGGAGCAGCGCCGTATGTGAACACACTGGCAGCACTGACACCGTTATTTTTAAAAACTATCTTACCGGAAGGGTCAACTGCCTTCACCCGCCACGCATATCGCTTACCAACAACCAGTCCAAGATTTGCAATGGTGTAGTTGTAACTTGTGGTGCTGACCGTTTGGGAAAGCAGTGGAAAGGAAACCTCATCGAGTACCTGGTTAGGATTTCGGGGCACAGGGTCTGGCATTGCTGCCATTTGAATGGTGTACTGTGTACCAATAGGGAAAATACCAGGATTCATCCAGTTGAACAGGATGTTGTAGGGTGCTATTGCTGATGCATTGGATGGATTAATGAGTATCGGTGCATCGGGATAACTGATAAACAAGCCTGTACATCCAAGTGGAGCGTTTGCCGATAGCAGCTGCCCGTTGTTGTAATCATGGGCCTGTACACAAAAATTATAATTTCCTTCGGGCAATCTTGATGTTTGTACGATCTTCACTTTATCTACTCCATAGACGTTTAATGTATTCAAATCAAATATGTCTTTGAGCGCGAGACCGCTTAACTTTTTAACTTCGTTTGGATTCAAAATGATCGGTTGCAGGGGCACATAATTTGACCTGGTGCTTAATTTCACACCGTTGTCGCCGGTTAGCTGGCCGGCCAACTTTATGGTTTTTTGCGTATTCGTCAGATTTTGGACGATGAGCATGACTTTAGCGGCATTGGCGCCGGAATAATCTGAGTAGTATGGAGAATATGGTGGTGTTATGCTAATGGTAATATTTACCGTGTTTATAGTCTGTCCCATAGTCTTACTGTAAATAAAACTGCCGGACAGCATGCACAATATGGCTATTGCTTTTGCACCGGTCATTTTGAATAGCTTATTCATGGGGTTTGCTTTATGGGTTAGAAGGAATGTGTCAGGTTTAAACTGCTGCGCAGTTCATTGAATGAAGGAAGTGTGATGTCTTTTGAATTGCTCTTGAGATAGATCAAAAAAACTGATGCTGCATTTCTTTTGGAAATACGGCAAGAGCCGTTGAGGTTGAGATTGAAAAGGTTTCCTGCGTTTTTATCATTATTTTTTTGCTGCTGATAGCTTATTGAAGCGTTGAGGCCGTACTTTCCTTTGTCGAACTGTTTATCGACACCCAGTGAAGGCCCAAAGAAAACTGTTCTGCCAAATGAGATGTCTGCAATGGTATAGTTCATACTGGCATTCAGGCCAAGCGCAGATGGGGTAAAACCAAGCTGGTAGGATAAATTTGCTGTTTTACTGTTAGATTTGTTTTGGGCTGAAGTAAAGTCATTCAGGTCTACCAATGACTGAACGCCTCCAACGAGCACAAAACCATGACTAATGCTTTCGTTCTGAATATTATACCTCAGCATCGCATTGATGTTGTGATTGGTGCGCGCTACCCTGAGCGTATCGATGATTGGATTTAAGCCCCTGTCCTGGGTGATGCCATAATTGGTATACCTTAAATCAAATCCGTAACTCTGCGTATTATAGGATGCACTGAATGAACCGATCTTACGATTGGAACGGTAAGCTTTATCGTGAAGGATATTGTCGTTTTGCAACCCTAAGCTTCCGTTGACCAGCATTTGTCCCTTGAATAACCTGACCCCACCTTCTACAGTATAGTTCTGAACATCGGTTTCAAAATAATAAGCACCCATGGATTTATAATCAGGATCTACACGCCGGTATCTTACCAGAACATTGTAGTTATTTCCCTGATAGCCTATGCTGGTTTGTCCGGCGGAAAGCAATTGCGTAGAGGTATTTAAAGAGATTAGTTTTTTGATGATCGCTATTTTTTCGAGTTGAATATTAGCTATGGTGTCTGATAATTTGTTGTTGGTGTAAATGCTTCCTGATACATCAAAATCTAACAGGATGCGTTTGAAAATGGTCGATTTGGCAGATATTCCGAGTACCAGGTTTTCGGCAGGCCTTAGTCCGCTCAGAGATGTAGGATTTTTAAGAGAGCCGGGTTCATCTTTCGCATTCAAAACGATAAGGTCAACATGATTTTGCGCTGATCCGTAACCTGCTTTAATGCTGTAGCCAGTTCGTTTATATGCAGGGGTCTGGCCGAAGGCTCCTTGCTGTGTAGCATCTTCTTCTATGGCTTTGTTAAATCTTCCATATATAAAGCCAAATCTGAACTTACCGGGGTTTAATTCGGCCCCACCGCCGAGAAAGGTATGCCCCGCAAGGGTAAAAGGCGAGAATTCGAGGCTTTGCCAGCCTGCATGGAGTGTAATCCATTTGTAGGTCGGACTTATTCCATATTGATTGAACGGCTGTCTGAAGCCTCTCTGCTGGTCACTGACTACCACACTGAATGGAAACGATACGCCGTAGAGCGATATGGTGGGCGCCCCGCTAAGCAAATATGAAAATGCACGCTGCCTGGCCGGTATCCCACTCGAATTATAGGTACCCAGCCCTATACCTAATGTACCATTAATGGCAAAGGGCTTTTGCCTGATCAGCTGTTCTACATCCTGCGCATGAAGCGGGGAATTTAGCAGCAGTACCATTGAGCAAAGCCATAACCCTAAACTAATTTTCATCTTTATTTACTTTAAACTGATGAAATCTTTTTCCGATAAATGAAGTTGCTGCATAGCCTTTATCATCGGTTGATCCTTACTTCTGATTGCATTTAGTACACCTGTCGAGCTGGAGGGTGTGATGATGATACGTACCTTATCAACAGGAAGTGTGGTATAGTCGGGAAGAACATTATGTATGATCCTGACTTTGGCATCTGCAGGGTTGATTCTTAATAAATATTTATAGAACGCGGTGGCGCCCATATTTACATCAGTAAAATTCAATTGCTTCCAATTGTAGCTTCCGCCTTCGGTAGACCGGATGTAGACCAGTACAATGCCGCTTTTGACTGCATTGAAATTGGCAGCCGGAATATTGAATACCGAGCTCGTATCGTTTGTTGAGACACCTTGTTTTTTCAGTACTCTGTTGCTGCCTTCGTATGTCCAGCTAAAGGTTACATTATCGGGTGTCTCGAGCGCAATAACATTGGCATTGCCATCTGCGCCATTCTGGCCTCTTAAGGATGTGCCGTACGGACTCCAGACGCCTGAAGCTTTAGGCCCGTACATGGTATAGGATGAAATGTCTATGTAAAAGTCTCCGTTCTTACCCAATGTGCTTGCCGGCAATCCTGCTCCGTTTAAAACGGCGGTGCCGTTGCTGCCATTGGTTCCGTTTGCGCCCTTTAAGGAAACACCAATTCCCCAGCCTAAAGGGGATTTAGGACCGAACATAGTAGCATTTAACCTGCCGAAATAAAAATCTCCGATCCGGCCCAAAGCTTCATCGGGTTCTGATTCTCCGCTGTAGATAATTGTACCATTGGCACCGGCCGGCCCCACTGGCCCCTGGGCACCGGCTGCACCTCTTAGCAAAATAGGTGTACCCCAGCCTGATGTTGTTTTTGGACCGTACAACAGACTATTGGTTTTGTCCAGGTAATAATCTCCTGTAACACCGGCCCCGGCTCCGGGTGTACCATTGCCACTTAAGGTAGTGCTGCCATTTTTACCGTTAGTGCCATTTGTTCCATTAGCACCGTCCGCACCATTGGTCCCGTTTGTTCCATTAGTTCCATTAGTTCCGTCTTTACCTGCAGCACCGATCAAAGTGATTGGAGTTCCCCAGGCAGTGGAGGTTTTCGGTCCGTATAAGTTTCCGTTATTGCGGTTAAGGTAATAATCGCCTTTAACTCCGATCGAAACAGCTGGAACTCCTGTTCCGCTATAAATTGTGCTCCCGTCCTTTCCTGCTGGTCCGGAGGGTCCCTGAGCACCTTCTGCTCCTCTGAGTAAAATGGGTGTTCCCCAGCCATTTGCGCTTTTAGGTCCATATAACAGATAGGTAGATCTGTTTAAATAATAATCGCCGATGCTGCCTGATGTTATTAGTGGTACAGTTGTTCCGCTTAGCGTCTTGCTGCCATTGGTTCCATTTATACCGTTCGTTCCATTTGCACCGTTCGCACCATTTGTCCCGTTCGTGCCGGCAACGCCCTGTGCTCCCATCAACAATAAGGGGGTTCCCCAAACAGCATTTACTTTTGGGCCATATAAATTTCCGGTGGAAAGGTCAAGATAATAGTCTCCTCCCTTACCGATGCCTGCTCCGGGGATTCCGGTGCCGCTGTAGATAACGCTGCCATCTTCTCCTGCTGCGCCCATCGCTCCGGCGGCACCCTGTGCTCCTGCAATGCCCGCAGGTCCGGCAGGGCCTTCCGGACCGGTCAGGCCTTCAGCAGTACAACCATAGACTATACCAGCACATATGGCCAGTATCCATAATAAATTTCTGTTGGTGATAATTAAATTTTTCATGTCCGGATAGGGTATTTAAAGACATGAAGGTAGATCGGCACGGCCTAAAAGGTCAATCCGATCGATGAACGAACGGATATAATCGTTGAAAGGAAAAGCATTAGTGAAATCAGGAATTCTGGAAGCTGATCTTCACTTTGGTCAGACCACCCGCAACTGCTTCAAATGTTATTTTGTGATTCAGTTTGGCAGACAACTCATCGACTAACCTCAGGCCCAGCCCCGACAAACTCCTGGAATTGTTTTCACTTGACAAAACTGCCAGATAATCCTCCTGGGTAAAGACCTTACCCGAATTGGTGATGGAAAGTACTGTCAGGTCCGGATGACGGTTGATTTCAATGTCAATGTGCTCCTCCATCGGCGAAGCCTTTACCGCATTCTGCAATAGATTACGGATTATAGTTTGTAAAAAGTAGGGATCAGAAATCACTGAAACATCTTCCGGAACCCGGTTCAATATTACCAGGTTTTTCGATTCCGCATTCAATTTTAGCAATTGCCCGCACTGCAGTATAACCGGCTGCAGAAAAGTAGGCTGTAAACTGGCATTGAAATGGCTCATTTGCGTTTTGCTCCACAACAGCAAGTCTTCCATGGTTTCCAGCAAAGAACCTGTCGCTTCCTGAATCCGCAAACTCAGTTCCTGCTTTTGTGCCTCGTTGTGCAATTGGGGGTTTAGTTGCTGCAGTTTCAGAAACTGGTAGACCTGACTTATCGGAGAACGAAGGTCATGACTGATGATGCTGAACAATTTGGCTTTCGTTTGATTGGCCTCCTCTAATTTATCGTTCAATAAAGCCAGCGACTTGTTCTTTCCGTCCAGAACATCTGCCGTTCTCTTTTTATTCCTATAAATGAAAATCAGCAAAAAGACTACCAATGACAATAAAGCCAATCCGCCAAGAAGCCAGAACTGCTGCTTCCGGGCAGCATTGAGCTGCAGATTCTTCACTTTGATCTGCGCAATCTTCTGGGAGTTCTGATACTTGCCCTCAATCTCATTGAAGTTCTTATCCGCAATAGAAGTCAGCAAACTGTCGCTCAGACGACTGGCTTCACTTAGATGATGATAAGCTTTGTCCCAAATCCGAAGCCCACTATAAGATTTGGCCAGTGCTTTATGAAGATTCGAAAGACTTTCTTTATCGAATTCAAAAGAACCTTTCAATCCGGGTCTTAAATACTCGACGGCTTCCACATATTTTCCCTGTTCACTTAATACCGTACCATAAACCAGATTGGACTCAACAAGCGGATCCGTACCCGGGCTTTTTTTTCCATAGTAAACCCCAAGCTGGGCATAATGATAAGCGCTGTCCAGTTGTTTCTCTTCCAAAAAATAGTTTCCAAAGGAATAATTGATATAACTCATCAGCGAATAGAGCGTATCAATACCTTTCATTCCCTTATGTACCAGGTTATAGTAGACCCTTGCGCTGTCTGGCTTTTTCAGTGCCAGATAAGAGATGAGGTAGTTCCTGTAAAGCGTTTCTTCTCCGTTTCGCAGCACATAATCGCCAATGTACTCCTTGGCTTCATCAAAATATTCAATCGCTTTTTGGTCTCTTCCAAGGTAACTTAACATGGCGCCCATATTGCTCAGGGCATAACCCACGACAACGTTTCTGTTCCGGGCAGTATCTGTATGGCTGATCTTTTTCAGAAGCTCAATATCGAGGAGGCGGTACTTCATCGACTTTTCGTATTCGTCCGTATCATAATAATAACCGCCCAATGAAGAATACAAAGTTTCCCTGATTTTAATGTCCTTGGCCGTATCCGCCATTTCGATCATCCGGTTGATGTTCCGTTTACGCATGGGGATATTTCCGGTGAACTCGTACATAGAGCTCAATTGACCTAAGGCAATCACAGCATATCCTGTTTTCCCCGACTTACCGGCGAGTAAGGCACATTGTTCATAATAATAAATGGCTCGCTGATAATCCCTTACAAGTTGATACGCCGAACCGGCAAACAATGAAAACATCGCCCGGTTTTTAAGATCTTCGGGCGGACAAAGTTTAAAACCAACCTGAACCTCCCTGATGAGTTTCTTGTTGTTGGCCTCAGTGGTGTTCATCAGGGAATTACAGTAGATACGCCAGGCTTCAATCCTTTCTTTGACCGTCTTAATTTTTGATAGATCAGGCTTTTCATGCGCAAAAGCGAAAATTCCCGTCAGGCAAAAAAGCAGTACAAGTAACAGTCTGTTAATTAACACCATATCAGTTGCGAATTTGGGCCAGTACAGAACGGTAAGTTTTTCCAACCGGAAGGTTAGCTTCACCAATCGCGACCGAGGCATGAAAAATTTGCCGAATCTGGTAATTGGCCACCGCATAGCTCCGGTGTATCCTTGTAAACTTTTCTGCAGGCAATTCCTCGAGGAAGCCGCCGAGAGTGGCCAGGGTCAGGTAGTTTTTCTTTTCGGTCACTACTTTGGTGTAGTCGCCAAAGGCCTCCAGGTAAAGTATATCATTAATGTTTAGGTAAACCACATTATGTCCCTCTTTAAAAATGACTTTTTCGTTCTCTACCAATGTTGTATAGGCCATCGCCTTTTCCCTGATCGCAATAAAGTCGCAAAGACGGTCTACTGTACTTTTGAACCTTTCAGTCGTCAGAGGCTTCAGAATATAATCAAAGACCTTAAGTTCAAAACCTTGCAGGGCATACTCGGGATAAGAAGATATGATTACACACAAAGGCTGGTAATTCTGGATACTTTTAAACAATTCCAGACCAGAAATTCCAGGCATGTCCACGTCCAGAAATAAGATATCAGGATGGCTACTCTTGATGCGCTCAGCAGCTTCGGTTGCGTTGTCAAAACTTCCAATAAGCCGGAAACAATTCTGACTTTTAATTTCGATTTCCGCAGACACCCTGTCTAAATAATTGTCATCAACAATAACACAGGTAATTTCTTTTGTCATATGAGGCTCATCTATTCAGATGAAATAAAAGTACATAAAAATCAGTAACAAAAATGTGGAAAAACCAAAGTTGATCTTGCTAATATTATTAGTAATTTTAAGCCATGAATAGCGGCAAAGAGCAACAGGACAATTACTTCAAGGGGAGGGGAGCTCAGTTCAATCCCCACAACCGTTTTGAGAAAAACGACTATGTAAAAGAGCATGATGAAGGCATCGACGACTGGGAGGAAGATAATCCCAAGACGTCTTTTATCTTAGGAAATTCAAAGTCTATTGTAAATAAGGTCGAAAGTCCTGATGTGGGTATGGCCTATTCGCTGAATCCCTATCAGGGCTGCGAACATGGCTGCACTTATTGCTACGCACGCAATGCACATGAATACTGGGGCTTCAGTGCCGGTCTTGATTTTGAACGCAAGATCATCGTGAAAACAGATGCTCCTGCCCTCTTCAAAAAATTTCTCGAAAGAAAATCCTGGAATGCCTCAACTATTTCTCTGTCGGGCAATACCGATTGTTACCAGCCTGCGGAAAGAAAGTTTAAAATAACGCGTCAATTACTGGAAATTGCCCTCGAATACAGGCAGCCAATTGGCATGATTACTAAAAATGCCCTTGTCCTGAGGGATATTGATCTGCTTACTGAAATGGCCAAACTGAATCTCTGCATGGTTTACGTTTCTATTAATAGCCTGAATGAGCAGCTCAGGCAAAGGATGGAGCCACGTACAACTACTGCAAAACAAAGATTAAAAATAGTAGAAGACATGAGCCGGGCCGGGATTCCTACGGGGGTAATGGTAGCTCCGCTGGTACCCGGATTAAGTGATCATGAGATTCCTGCGATCCTTAAAACTATAGCAAATTGCGGGGCTATATCTGCAGGCTACACTATTGTAAGATTAAATGGTGCTATCGGGGGCATATTTGAAGATTGGCTGCGAAAGAATTATCCTGACCGCTTTGACAAAGTATGGCATATGATCCAGTCTTGCCACGGAGGCACTGTGAATGACAGCAGGTTTGGAAACAGGATGAGAGGTGATGGCAATATCGCCCAATTGATCCGGGACAATTTTAAACTCCATTGCCGTTTGAACCACCTGAATGAAAAAAAAATAGAGCTGGATTCAAGGCTGTTTAAGGTGCCTGAAAACCAGCTCCGGTTATTCTGAGATTTGGGGTCTATTTGATGATTTAAGAAAGAAAATTATCGCTTTCTCTGTATGCCTGGATAACTCTAAGTTCGCCTGCTTTGCCTTGCTGTGAATTACCATGCTCCATTCCCATTACACCTTTATATCCTTTGCCATGTAAGTGTTTAAAAAGATTCTTATAGTTGATCTCTCCTGTAGTCGGCTCATTTCTTCCTGGATTATCGCCGATCTGGACGTAAGCGATCTCGTCCCAGCAGCGATCTATGTTGACGATCAACTGTCCTTCGGTCTTCTGCATGTGATAAATATCGTAGAGTATCTTGCAGGACGGGCTTTGCACTGCTTTACATACTGCAAATGTTTCATGGGTTTGCTGCAAAAAAAGCTCAGGGGTATCACTTAAGGTTTCCAGTACCATCACCAGTCCATGGGGTTCAAAAATTTCGGCTCCGGCCCTCATTGCATCCACTACATTTGCAAACTGATTTCCATAAGGCAATCTCCGTTCATAAAAGCCTGGCACAACGGTAAGCCATTTCGCATTACAGCGTTTTGCGGCTTCAACAGATCGCTTGCAGGTCTCTACAAATTTATCTTTAAATTCCTTTTTACCGGTCGTCAGGGATATTTTCCAGTTGTCTCCGCCGTCTACCACAAAGACACCCATTCTCATACCCAGTTTGGCCAGCAAATTTCCGATTTTGGTTTGCTCTTCTACAGACCGTCCTAAAAAACCATTGTCTTCGATTGAACGAAATCCCTGATCGTACATATATTGTATCTGATCGAGGAAACTTTTCCCTGCTTGATTTTCAAACATTCCCTGATGAGGGGCATAATCGAGATTGAAGGTTTTTCCGGCCAATGCTGAATTGTCAGCAGCGTTAGTTGATTTGTTCCCCGCAGTTGAGGGTATTGAAGCACCGGCTACAAGCGCGCCGGTGGCAACAACACTATTTCTTAAAAATTCTATTCTGTTCATATTTGGTTTTTTTGGTTCCTTTAAAAAATGTTAGTTGACGATCAGCTTCTTAAACCCTCGCGTCAGGGTATCGGCGATCTGTCCATCCTTCCGACGGTAAATGATATAGGCTTCCATATCCCGCTTCGCCGAAACAAAGGAAATCGCCTGATCGATGTCCATTGCCATAATTGCGTTGTCATAACCATCGGCAGTGATTGCGTCTTCTGCATACAAGGTTACACTTATCAATGCATTGTTCAACGGGTATCCTGTTTTTGGGTCGATCAGATGAGCGATCTTTCCTTTCCCTTTTTGCAGGTATTTCCGATAATTTCCGGAAGTAGTAATTGCGCCTTTGTTGATAGCAATGGTATGAACAATTGAGGGTTCATCGGAAGATGTAGCACCCGGTCCTTCTATGCCGATCTTCATGGAACTTCCATCGGGTTTCGGTCCTTTAATCCGCAACTCTCCTCCAATTTCAACTACAAAAGCTTTTATGCCTTTCTTATGAAGATGATCGGCAACCAGGTCGACACTATATCCCTGTGCAATTCCGTTAAGATCAATCTGGATGCAAGACTTGTCCTTTTTCAGATAGTTTCCTTTCAATTCAAGATTATACATCCCCACACAGTTTAAAATGTTTTTTATAGCTGCACTATCGGGGAAATGATCAACAGGTTTCACACCAAAACCCCATGCCTGTACAAGGGGCTTTACGGTTACATCAAACTTGCCTGCGGTATTTCGGTAGACCTCAAAAGACTTTCGCATTACTTTGGCAAAATGATTATCCAGCCTGATCCCGCCTTGGGAATTGTTAAACTGATTAATCAATGAATATGGTTTATAAAGAGACATAGAAGAATCAATTGATACCAGCATGCTGTCTATAACATGTTTTGTAACCAGGCTATCTTTTGCGAAGTATTTAACGGTATAGTCTGTTCCCTGGGCATAACCATGTATGGTATACTGCCGCTGCTCTTTTGTCTGTTTTATGGAGAAAAAAAGCAACGGCAGAAAAAAAAATATGCTGTTAAAAATGAACATACACCCTTAGATGCCTAGATCACTTTAGTTTTACCAGGTGTTGGGATAGGATATAGTCCGTCTGCATCAGGTAAAAGTTTAGGATTGGCATCCCATGCCAGTCTTTCCGGAAACAAGCTGTTGTTTGCATTGAGTGCTTCGTCCCATTTGATTGTTTTTCCTGAATAGGTGGCGTAACGTCCCATGATTGCCGTCAGGCAGCTTTTTGCTACGCGCTCTGCGTCTTTAAACTTATATTCACCTTTAGCAATGGCTGCAAACAGTTCATCGTGTTCGGTCTGGTAAGGATTAGGATTTATTTTTGAGCTGTAGGTATATAATGGCTTTTTCTTCAGATCTGTTATTTTTGCCTCATTTCCGGCCGAGAGATAGATGCTTCCTTTAGTACCCTGGAAGCTTTCATCCACCCGATTGTCAATACCTTCAAAGTGCCGGCATTGACTGTAGATCACAGCTCCATCATCATAGGTTAGTTCAATCGAATGGTTGTCATAAATCTCACCATAGTCTTTTCCCGTTCTCCAGGCGCGGCTACCTGTACCTTGTATAGAAACAGGATAGGCATTTTTCACCCAGTTGGCGATATCGATATTGTGCACATGTTGTTCTACGATGTGATCACCGCAAAGCCAGTTGAAGTAGTACCAGTTGCGCATTTGATATTCCATTTCAGTCTGGCCTGCTTTACGTGGATTTACCCACACGCCACCGCTGTTCCAATACACCTGTCCGCCAGTGATCTGCCCAAGCATTCCGTCTTCAATGCGTTTCAGGGCTTCTCTGTAATTGTTCTGATACCTGCGTTGCAGGCCCACCACTACATTTAGTTTCTTTTGTTCTGCGATCTTAGCATATTCTAATACTTTACGTACGCCGGGAGAGTCTACAGCTACTGGTTTCTCCATAAATACATGCTTGTTCTGATTTATGGCTTCCTCAAAATGACTTGGCCTAAAACCCGGAGGCGTAGCAAGTAATACTACGTCTGCCAAAGCTATCGCTTGTTTATAACCATCAAAGCCAACAAACCTGCGCTCCTGCGGAACGTCAACTTTATCTTTAAATTTTTCTGAAATCTCTTTGTAAGCGCTTTCCAGTCTATCACTAAAAGCGTCTGCCATAGCAACAAGTTTCAGATTTTGCTTGGTGCTTAAAGCTTGGAAGGCCGCCCCGGTACCGCGACCACCGCATCCGATCAGAGCGATCTTAATTGTATCATCAGTGGATGAATGTGCACCACCGGTGGCAAATGCTACTCCATTGATCATCACTCCACCTGCCACAAGGGCTGATGTTTTCAGGAATTCCCGGCGTTTATCACGCAATTCTTCATTGTTCATTGTAATGTAGGTTTATATATGGTTCTTGGTTGTGTGAATTTATTAATAATCTTTGATAGGTGCCTTGTTGTAATAAGCTTCTATCTCTTCCTTCGATGGTGGATTTAACGGCCGTACTAATCTCATGCCTACAAAGGGTGCCTCAGGGAACCACCAGTTACTTTTTGGAATCTGTGGATCCAGCTGTTTCCAACTTGCATCGGATGGCAACCTTGAAGAAGAACGGGAATCCTTCGCCTCATCATTGTATGCTCCACCTCTCACTGCGTGTGGATACAACT
>DATFQH010000442.1:0-4044 GCA_035264385.1 Pedobacter sp. | reverse complement strand
AACTCAAAATATAGCAATCCATCCACATCGTTGAAACTTTTCGATGATGGTATTTTATCTTTACAAGAGGCTAGCAAACATAATAACAAGAATAAATATAAATTTTTCATACTACGGATATCTAAAGTTTTTTTGAGAACCATTTGAATTAACATCCACCCTTTGGTCATTAGGAAAACTTGTCACTTTCTGGTCTTTCATCCAGTTGAAAATCGGATGATAAAAAAACTTATCAGACGAAGCAATCACAGTTGACGCTTTATTTAAAAAATACTGGTAATATAAATTATTAAATCCAGTTTGTCCAACTCTAGCCATAATATCATTTTTGAAGCCACGTTGAGCTTGAGTTATACGTGGACCTGTTAAAGACGTATTTGTTTGGATATGTGATTTCCAATCCAATAGTTCCATGCATAATGATGGAAGTTAATATACTGAAACATAAATGTTGAGTCAGATTTAAGTTGAATCTCCTCCTCACTTACCAATACCCTAATATACCACATTCACACTCGTTATTTTAGCGCAGGCCACTAAACGCTCAACCTTTTCGAAGATCAATCTTAGATCTTCCACGGCAACAACAAAGTTCATCTTATACCTTGCCTCACAATAACTTTTCAGCAGCACATCAAACAGGCGCCTATCGTTATTATCGCCACTCAGAAAAATGTCAAAAGGTTCAGTAGAAAAACACCGGCATAAGCTCAGCAAGCGGTACAAATTATGAATATCACAACGATAATCCATATGCAGGCCGATCAAACCAATGCAGCACTGCTCTACAGTCTGGTGCAACAGGAAAACACTTAAGTTGTACTGACCTCTCATGAAACAATCTTTAGCGCTGGCAAAAAAGCCTTGTGTCAATGCCGACCGGCGTTCAAAACCCGCTTTCAATTCAGGTATGGAGCTCATAGCATCACACTCCAGATCTAAAATCAGATCATCACCGCTCGAATATCGCAGGTTAAAAGGCTGGCAGGCGTTTTTGAAAAAGCCATTCCCTGCAGCTAAGGAATTTTCAATACTCTGCTTTCCGTGAACCAGTATGACCACCCTACCCGGCCGATAGTGCGCATTCGCAAAATCCTGAACCGTGTGTTCAATTCTGGAAACACTATCCGTTACCATCAGCAGAAAAAGGTCATTCCCGATCTGGTGAAAGCAGAATAGCTGCAAAGGCTGGAACCTAAAAATTAGTTTTTCCAGTAAGGTTAGAAACTCTTTTGATAATTCCTGTTTCATATGGACGCATTCGGATTGCGTTGACATTACCAGAACCAGAAAGATCCACAAATGCAAAATCGTGGGACCTAACCTAAACGCCCCACAAGGTACTGGTATACCCAAATCGACGAATAAGTTGGCCCCACGATTTTACACGCGGGCACCAGTCACCTATTCACCTTGTCGATTTAAAAAATTACCAGTTTTTGTGAGACAAAGTTCTTGGTGCTAAATGCTCCTAATATTTTAGAAGATTTCGCAAAAATATAACATTAACGCATTACCTATCTATTTTAAATTTATACCTGTTTTAATAATGACTAAGGTATTCGGGTTCGACAGAACCGCCAAGTTTTTAGCCAATAATAGTTTTTGGATCAGAGCACAAAATATTGAGCAAAACAGGAAGCCAGTTTTGAATGCCGCCTTAACAAGATTCCACGCTCACCTTTTTTCTATTTTGTTCATTTTATTCATTTTTTTCTCGATATTTGACTATAGATCAACCCTTAATCCTTAATGAAATAAGACATATTATGGAAAACCTCAAGAAACCAATTTTTATAGCCTTATTTGTGTCCATACTGTTAGCTTTTTGTTATCTCTTGATGAAAACTTATAAGATTTCCAACAAGGCAGACTCAAATCTGTCTTATATTAAGTAATTATCCCCCAAACCCGTATAGTTATCATGCCTTTAAAATGAAATCCATTAAAGTTTTCATGTCCTACCTGACCTGGTAGCGCTAAACTCGCAACACAATAACCGCCCAAAAAACCAACTAATCGTTAGGATTAAAAAAATGGAAGATTTTATAAGAAATCGATTAAAACATATATACGACTGGCCTGAGGTTCAATCTCCCGACAGCACAACCGGCCTTGATGACAGTCCGACATTTAACGCGACTGATGGCGGCCAGGTTATCATGGTTCTAAAGCACATGTTTTCTATCAGGGTATTTTGGAACAACGAAAAAGCTTTAGCTAAGATGGAAGCGTATTTAAGTAAGATCCCTGCGAATAAATTCACCAGGAACGAGGTTATCGAAAAGCTAACGAACATGATGGATTCGTTGTAGAAAATTGTTGCATATTTTTTTCATTGTTCAAAAGTGTTTTTATATATTCATCATATGAACACTAACCACAACGAACTGAAACCGATCACTGCGCGCCACTGGCTGTATTTACTTTTATTTTTTATTGCGAACATGCTCATCATGGCCATGGTGTAAACGATTAAAGCAGGGTATAACTTAACACTGTTAAATGTGCAGCTACCTATTGTCGGATCGAGATTGAATTACCGAAAAAATAATTTAAGTTTGAAGTCAAATCAGGCTTTCACTCTCATCATTTTTGACAATGCAGTTATCAATAAAAAACATGGTAAGCATCAGATGCAAAATGTTAGTTCAATCTGAATTATCAGCCATTGGTATTGAAAATTGCCGCGTCGAACTGGGCGAAGTTTATCTTAACCGGAAGTTTACACCACAGGAAAGAACCCTTTTAGCGAAGGCTTTGAAACCCCATGGCATGGAAATCCTGGAAGACAAAAAGTCGAAGCTGATAGAGAAAATCAAAAATGTGATTATAGAAGCCGTTCATTTCTCAAATCAGCCAGTGCCTGTTAAATTTTCGGCCTTTCTAGAAAAAAAGCTAGGCTACGATTATAAATATATGTCTACCATGTTCTCGGAAGTCAAAGGGATATCCATCGAACATTACCTGATTTCGCATAAAATTGAACGTGTCAAGGAGCTGCTGATTTATGATCAGCTATCGCTAACGACGATCGCAAATATGTTATGCTATAGCAGCGTGGCGCATCTCTCCACGCAGTTTAAGAAAACCACAGGAATAACTCCTTCAGTCTTTAAGACCATGAAGGAAAAAAGAAGAATCGCCAGAGAAGATCTGTAGGCCTGACGCTAAAAATCTGATAATTTTGTAAGATATCCGCAAATTATGTAAATGTTAAAACTTGGTTTTTCAGATATTTGATTTATCCACAATGTGGTGGTAAAATAAGCTCAATATTTGGAAACTGATTCTTCTATCATTTATACATGCAAGTCAGAGCAAAGGGTCATCGATGCGCTGGAATCTATGCTTACCCATAAGATATATGTGGTGTCCGTAATTCTCGACAACGGCCGCCCCAATGTCGAGCTCAGTTTCAAAGAGCTGATATTTTTCATCAGTGAAGCTGCGCAGACAGATGAACTTCTGCTGGACAAAATGAACAGAACGCTCAACGATGTTGTGAATATGTTTCAGCCCTCATAAATATTAACAACAATGATAACGCTCTCACCGATGATTAGGTCAAATATCAACCCCCAGCCAAAACATACGCCATCTAAGAACGAAATCTATATTAACTCGGAAGATCTCGTATTAAAATGCCTGGAGGTAATGATCCAGCACAAACAATTTAAATTACCAATCTATACAGAAAAAAGATGTACGGGAGAAGTGCATCTCGGAGATTTGATCAATTTTTTAGGTCCTGATCAGGCGCCAATCGACAACTTTGTTCATAAGCTGAATTTTACAGTCGAAAGTGCCATCGTCCGAATGATTAAAATGTCTCAGGGATATTGAGGATAACCCAAGCCCCCCCTCATAACGGTACAGGACAGATGAACCGAAGCACGTAGCTAAATTTGGTTTACGACCAGGTATAAACACACATGAGAAGATATTTAGCTAATCTCCTGATCCTACAGGCATTAATCATTTTAACAGCATCAGGTTCATTTCCAGCAAGCGCTGCTGCAACAGCACACGAAAAGAAAGACG
>DATFQH010000441.1:0-4951 GCA_035264385.1 Pedobacter sp. | reverse complement strand
CCAGCTTCATGCCCTGTACAGCCAGGTCAATACTAGCCCATCCCGTGATCAGTATTACAGGAACACCGGCATTCACTAACCTGATATGTCTTAGCAGTTCCATCCCCTCCTTACCAGAGGTATCTATAGAAAAGTTAAGATCAAGAATAATTAATTTAGGAGCCTCTTGTCCTATGATGCTCAAAGCGTCTTCTGCATTTTCAGCGGTAAGCACTCTATTGCCTGAGCTTTCCAGCAGCAATGCCAGAGAAGTTCTCACCGCTATATCGTCATCTACAATCAGTATCATATAACAAAGTTAATATAGTTATTATTCTTCATGTAGTGCAATTGCAGGATGTATGGCCGCTGCCTGCCTGCCCGGATAAAGCGAACACAGTATAACTAATATATAGATAAAGAGAATGGACAAGAGCAAAGCAATAAAATAAACATTCGATGGCAAGTCAAACACATTCAACAAGGGAAACTGAACCGCAAAAAAGAACCCCACAATAAGCGATAAAGTAGCCAGGATTAAAGACTCTGTAACCAATTGAGACGCAACAGAAGAGCCACTCGCACCGATCGCCCGTCTCAGACCAATTTCGCCTCTGCGCTGGCTGATATTATACCACAACACTCCAAATAAGCCCAACGCCACGTTAATGATCAGGAAACCAGCAACAATGCCGCAAATGATAACAGGGATGACAGTATCCTCATTTTTTGACTCACGCATTTCTGATAAATGTTTAATCTCGATATTCGAATTCGGAATAGTCCGTGCCAGCAACTTTGAAAGCTGGCTTTCAAATACTGCATCTGCTTTATCCGAAACCTTGATCAGTATGGAGCCGATCCATTCAAATGATCCGGAATCAAGCATTTTATACATGCCCTGACCAGCTGGCCAGTAATCACCAGCGGTTTTGATGTCTTCCACAACACCAATTATTTTCGGCTTATTTTTATCTTCTTCCCAGCCAATAGACTTACCAATCGCAGACTCCTTACCGAATAAAGCCTCTTTCAGAGTGGCATTTATCACTGTGAAATTGTTTTTCATGATCCGATCTTCCGTTTTGAACCACCTGCCTTCTACCAATTTAGCTGTCAGTGCCTTGTCGTAGTCTTCATCTACCTGAAAAAAATTAACACGGTTAAATTTCTTGCCGTTATAATCAAAGCCGGAAGTAGAATTGCTATTTGAATACGGATAATTATAACTTGAAAAAGAAACATCTTTAATCTGCGGAACTGAGGTTAATGCAGATTTTACCTGACCATAAAAAGTAGCTAATGTGTCTTTATCCTTTGTTTTTAAAGGGTTAGTATAGGATACTGACCAAACCTGCTTATATTCAAAGCCCGATGGCTTAATATAATTGAGGTAGTAAAATACCATCATAGAAGAGATGGCAAAAATCACCAAAAAAGAGACCAGGATTTCTGAAAGGAACAGGATATTATGCCTCCTTTTGTTCCATATCAATCTAAATAAATGTCTGAACATGATAATGTCTTGTTATGTAAATAAAAGTTGTCGTTAACGTACCTTAAGTGCTGAAACCACATTGAGCCTCGACATCCTCCATGCAGGATATACCCCCGACATGAGGCCAAATATCAGGCAGAGTCCAAAACCAATGGCCAGCACAGTAAAATTGAGTGATAGTGTAAGATCAGGAATCATGCTCGACTGGTTAAAAAAATACATCGCGGCCAGCGAAAGTAATGTTCCCAGGATACCACCAAGCAACGTGAGGATAATGTTTTCCACTAAAAACTGGTAAACGAGTGTTCTCGAAGAAGCCCCAAAAGCCTTCCGCACCCCTATTTCTGATGATCTTTCCATAATCCGGGTAATGTTGATATTGACAAGATTTATCGTAGGCAGTAACATAAAAAGAAAAACAGCCAAACTCACAATACCGATCATTTTTGCCAATCCGGAATTGTCATCCGTGCCAAAAACGCGCCTGGCCAGCCCCTCAAATACAGTTTCTGCGTGCGCAAATAATTGATCAAAATCTTTCTCCCGCGGCACCTTACTGAGCATCTTTGCATATTCAGCACGGACTGCAGGCAAGTCTGCCTCTGATTTTGCAAGAAGAGCAATATTGAAATTGCCCATCAGGCCTTGTTCTTCATACTTGCTTTTAGATACCGTATAAGGCAGATAAACATCTCCATAGAAGTTTCTGTTGCTTCTGGGTACACCTTTCACCACACCCACAACCCTATAGTTCACATTGTCTAATTCCATGTATTTCCCGACCACCCTGTCCAAATCCCCAAAATAGGCCGTTTTTGTGCGTTCAGAAATCACCGCCACACGCTCCGCATTGTCGATTTGTTGTTTGCTATAGGGCTTGCCCTCCAGAAAATCGTATTCCGCAATATCCCAGTAAGCATCATTGGTATATTTAAATTCAGCATTTATCTTTTTGTTGTTGACATAGGCATTTGCCGTGTTTCCGGAACTATAAAAAGCAATCTTTTCCGGTTTTTTAAGCGTCGATATGTAGCGTTTGATGAAATTGTAAGACATCGAACTGCTATTCATCCATCCTTCTTTCGAATTTTTTAAGGTTAACCGGTCTGCATACAGAGAGCGATTCCTTTTATAGTCCGGATAAGACGGACTCAGCACATTGTCCACCAAAGCGGTCGTCGTCATCAGAATGGTCAATGTAAAACTGATCCCGAACAAGCTGATGAAAGTAAAGAACTTCCTGCGGAGCAGTACCGCTATGGCAATTTTAAAATAATTTTTAAGCATAATAACAGATCGTTAAATGAATTACTGAACCTGTGAACCGTCAAACAACCTAACCAGACGATGCGTTTTTTGTGCCATATGCTCATCATGCGTGACCATAATAATGGTAGTACCATCATTCTTGTTCAGATTGATCAGAATGTCCATGATCTCATTACCCATGGCACTGTCCAGGTTCCCTGTAGGCTCATCGGCAAGGATGATCTGCGGTCTGCCCACTATTGCCCTCGCTATGGCCACACGCTGCCGCTGCCCACCGCTCAATTGCGTAGGAAAATGCCTTAGCCGGTTACTTAATCCTACCTTTTCCAAAGCTTCCGTTGCCAGTTCCTTACGTTCCTTAGCTGATGAAGTGCGGTACAAGAGCGGAAGCTCTACATTATCCAATACCTGCAGGTCATTAATGAGGTGATAACTCTGAAAAATAAAACCAAGTTTCTGGTTTCTGAAGCGTGCCAGCTGCTGGTCATTAAAACTGGACGTATCCTGGTTGTCGATCTTAATGGTACCCTTCGAAGGCTCATCCAATAAACCCATGATGTTCAGCAAGGTACTTTTCCCGCAACCAGAAGGGCCCATAATAGACAAAAACTCACCCTTTTCGATATCCAGGCTAATGCCATTTATAGCCAGCGTCTCCACCGTATCCGTTCGGTAGGCCTTCTCAATATTTTGTAAACGTATCATAACAAGTAATTAATAATTTGGTTTATTTATAGGTTATCTTTTCATTTCGTTCAAAGTCAAACAGCGACAAATACCTAAGTTGGTAATAAGCGCCCCAAAAATCCCGTAAAGCCGCTATAAAATCTCTTTTAGCCCGGTCATTTTCCTGGAAAGCAATGCTCAGATCCGTGATACCTAAATTGCCCAGCACATAACGCTCACTGGCAATCTGGTACTTTTCAGCGGCGATCCGCTCTGCCTGTTCTGTCAGCTCCATTTGTTCCTGCATCATGTTAAACAGCGTAACCTGTGTCACGATCTGCTGTTTGAAGACTTGCTTATCCTGCTCCACCTCGTAGACTGTAAACTGCGCATTCGCCTGTGCCGTTTTGGCTCTTGATTTAGACCTTCCCCAGTCCAGCACCGGAATAGATAACTGAATTTCAACAGACTGCTGGCTCTTAGGAGACTTATAGACATCAAAGATCCGGTTTGCTGCATTAGAAAATCCCAGGTTGGCCCTTAGGGTAGCCACAAGTCCATTCTCCCCTTTTGCCATTGCAACGTCTCTTTTTGCTTCAGCGATGCGCCGTACAAAAGCAATGGCATCAGACCTGTTCTCAAAAGCCTCTGCAAGCACCTTATCCGCAGACACACTAAACTGGTCTACCGCTTCCGGAGTAGTCAGCACAATGCGGTCATCACCTTCAATCCCAGTATAGCTACGCAGTGTCAGGCCTGCAATTTCCACATCACGCTTGGCAGTGCCTACAGACTTTTGTGCATTGAGGCGCTCGAGCTGTAGCTGCAAAATCTCATTTTTAGAAACCTTGCCCAATTCAAACTTGGTATTGGCAATGTTCAGGATCTTATCCGTATTGGCAAAATTCGTCTCTGCCAACTGAAGGTTAACCTGGGCCAGCAACAGGTCAAAAAAGTATCCCGTCACTGTGATCGAGATTTTTTCCTGCGATTCGATATAAGCCTGTCTGCTCTCGTCAAATTTGAGTGGTTCAATCCTTTTGTCCCATTTCAGACTGTTAAACTGAAGCAATGGCTGTGTGTAACCGATACCATAAGGTGTGCCATTATATAAAACCGTATTTCTGTCAAAATCGCTGAAGCGCTGCAACTCAGTTGTCCCATAAATGGTACCCCCTGTCGCTGCAATACTCTGCTTAAAATCGAGGGTAAGCGATGAATTGTCATTGCGGATCGGCTGGAAGAGTATTGAGCCATTCGGCTGTAATACCTGCGCATAGGTCTTATTATACCCGGGTAAAATACCACTTAGCGCAAGTTGCGGCTGATAATTGGATTTAAATGTACGCCATTCCCAGTATTTGGTCTCCCTTACTGTTATCGCCTGCTTAGCAGCGATAGAATTCGCCTTCGCCTGCGCTACCACTTCCCGGAGCGTCAATTTTAAAGTATCTATAACGGCGACAGGACCAGCAGCATTGGGTCTGGCTTCTGCCTGAACAGTGGCCAAAGAAACTGAGCAAAATGCTAAAAATAATA
>DATFQH010000440.1:0-6370 GCA_035264385.1 Pedobacter sp. | reverse complement strand
AAAACTAAGCAGCCAAAAGCTTAAATGCAATTAAATTTCAATATCTAACGGAAATATCACCTGCATGTTGCTTATCTTGCATCTTCATCTCCTGTCAATACCCTAATTTTATGCGTCCCCTGTTATCCCTTACCCTGTTTTTCCTCCTCTCATCCAGCCTTATGGGCCAATCAAAACCCGGTCTGGAAATTACGCACCTTAGCGGAAACTTTTACGTGTACACCACCTACAGCCTTTATAAGGATGCGTATGTATCGGCAAACTGTATGTACCTGGTTACCAATAAAGGGGTGGTTTTATTTGATACACCATGGGACCCGGATGAGTACCAGCCCCTGCTGGACAGTATTCAGAAAAGACACCAACAGAAGGTAATTATGGTTATTGCCACACATTCACATGAGGACCGTGCAGGTGGCATTGGTTTCTACAACAAAAAGGGACTAAAAACCTATACCAGCAACAAAACAGATCAAATATTAAAACTTGCCGGCAAGGCAAGGGCCAGACATACCTTTAAGAGTGACACCACATTTTCGGCAGGACAATATCGTTTCCAGGCTTATTATGCGGGTGAAGGACACACCAAAGACAACATCGTAATCTGGTTTGAAAAGGAACGCATATTATATGGCGGCTGTTTGGTTAAAAGCACGGAAGCTACCGGCCTTGGCTTTACTGGCGAAGCAAATCTGGCAGAATGGCCAAAGACGATCAGGAAACTCCAGCAAAAATTTCCCGATCCAGCATATATCATTACCGGGCACGACGGTTGGTCGGGTACCCGATCGCTCGATCATACGCTGGAATTGCTCGAGGCCAACTGATCATCATCTGCGAAAAAATCGTAATTTACGCTCAATGACATGAATAGAGCGGTGAGATTCGGCCTCAAATGATCACAAGAAGCAAATAACAAGCACAGCTTATTTCAAAATAGATTGCTATTTTTATAAAAATTAATCATCCGCTTTGGCCATGCACATGAGCAGTTTTTTCAAAAATTACAGCGGCATCACCCTATTACTTGCAGGTATCACACTGGGTAGTATTTGCGGTGTTGTCTTTGGCAAGCAGGCAGAAATGCTCAAGCCTGTTGGGGATATCTTTTTGAACCTGCTATTCGTCGCGGTAATACCACTAGTGTTTTTTGTCATTTCATCGGCGATCGCCAATATTGAGGGCGGCCAGAAACTGAACCGGATCCTCAGTATTATGATCCTGGTCTTTCTTGGAACACTTGTAATGGCCGCCCTATTGACCATTACAGCAGTTTCTATCTTTCCGGTCGATCAGCAGGTTTTCAATAACGGCCAGTCTGCAGTGGAGGAAGGCAGCAAAAAACTCACGGGAGACGCCATTACCCAGCTGTTTACAACCGGAGAATTTTACCTGCTCCTGTCTCGCAAGAATATGCTTGCACTGATCATTATCGCCATACTCGTAGGATTTGGTACACTGAGATCAGGTGAGCAGGGATTGGCCTTTAAAAGCTTTTTAAATTCCGCCAATGAGGTGTTTAAAAATGTATTTATCATCATCATGAAGGCCGGCCCTGTTGGCCTTGGTGCTTATTTTGCCTATCAGGTTGCCGTATTTGGCCCGGAGCTGTTTGGTACCTATGCACATATTCTGGGCATTGGCTATGGTGTAAGTATTTTCTATTATATCGTATTCTTTACCCTCTATGCATTCATAGCGGGTGGTGCAAAAGGCATTCAGCGCTATTGGAAAAATAACATTGTTCCTTCAGTCACCGCTGTTGCTACCTGCAGTAGTATAGCGACCATACCCGCAAATCTTGCGGCTGCAAAAAAAATGGGTGTTAATGACGTAATAGCCGGCATTACGGTTCCCCTCGGCGCTACACTTCACAAAGACGGCTCCAGTGTTTCCTCCATTTTAAAGATGACAGTTGTGTTTGCTATGTTCGGAAGAAGCTTTGACAGTGCCGAAGTGATTCTGCTGGCACTGGCGATCACTGTTCTGGTAAGTATGGTCGAAGGCGGCATTCCAAACGGCGGCTATATCGGCGAGCTGTTGTTCATTTCTGCCTATGGTTTCCCTCCTGAGGCTTTACCACCGGCTATTATCATCGGAACACTTATTGACCCCATCGCTACCTTGCTCAATGCCACAGGAGATACTGTTGCATCGATGATGGTTAACCGTTTTGCGGAAGGGAAAAACTGGTTTCAAAAGCAAGCTGCGTAGTAAAAAGGTAATGTTCTGTAGCACAAAGGCAAATATTTACGTTATATCATTAAGCATAATTAAAAGCCGTCTCCCTATGAAAAACTTTGTGTACTTCATTTTTGCCTATTTCCTTTTAACTGCTGCCACCTGCAGGAAGGACATCATTGAAAATGCTGCTGAACAACAGCTTATCCACAAATGGAAATATACCGGCAGAACCGGAGGCTTTGCGGGTAAAACTGAAAAGGCCGATCCTGCAGTGACACAAATCCTCGAGTTTAAAAAAGGGATGACCTTTATTAAAACTACTGGCGGAAGTGTTACAGATGAAGGCACCTACCAGATCAGCAAGGAAATGAGCATTTATTCCGGCAAGGAAGAAACCGCTATCCGTTTCAATGAGAAGGCCGACAGCCCGCAAATGGCTCATGTTATCAGTATACGAAAGGACACCCTAATTATAGCAGACAATGTCTATGACGGTTTTACCACAAGCTACGTTAAAGTAAAATAATCAGTTACCTTCGCGTTTTATTTTAATGATCAGAATCTATTTCATTAGCGGACTTGGCGCAGATCGCAGGGCCTTTATAAAGCTTAAATTTCCTTCCGAATTTGAACTGATCCATCTGGACTGGATTGCTCCGCTCAAAGCTGAGCCCCTGGAAGCCTATGCAAGTAGAATGGCCCTTAATATAGACGATACAACTCCATTTTATCTGGTAGGCTTGTCTTTTGGCGGGATGCTCGCCACAGAGATCGCAAAGAAAATGAAACCTGTTCACACTTTTCTCATATCCAGTACCCCTGCATTTAAGCAGTTGCCCTGGTACTACCGGATGGCAGGCGCCGTAAGCCTGCAAAAAATGATTCCACGCTCCTTATTAAAAACGGGCAATGCGATCGGCCTGAAATTCTTAGGCGCCAAAACCCACGATGAGAAAGAATTGTTGAAAAAATTGGTAGCCGATAGCGATCCATTTTTCATCAAATGGGCACTGACTTGTATTTTAAACTGGAGAAATGCTGAACGGCCGGGAAATACCACTCATATCCACGGAACAGCAGATAAAATATTGCCCTTAAAATACAACAAGCCCGATATCATCATTAAGGGCGGCAGCCACTTTATGGTCTATACTAATGCTGAAGAGATCAGCGGTCATATCATAACCACTATTAAAACAATCATGGCAGATGTCCCTGCTTAAAGATATATTTGCCACATATAAAACGTCTTTCAGTGACCTGAGCCGCGAAACATGGATGCTCAGCATCGTAATGCTGATTAACAGAAGCGGATACATGGCTGTTCCCTTCATGGGCCTGTTTGTAACCCAGTCCCTGCACCGCTCCGCCTCAGATGCAGGTTTCATTATAACCTTATTTGGAATTGGTTCTATCCTCGGCTCGGCCGCGGGCGGCAAGTTTACCGACATGATCGGTTTCAGGCCGGTACAGATCGTAGCATCAATTGTAAGCGGGATATTTTTCATTTTCTTTGCCACAATTACCAATTTCCAGACACTTTGCATACTTGCGGTGGTGATCAGCTTTTTTTCAGAGTCATTCCGGCCAGCCAACTTTGCCGCAATAGCAGCATATGCAAAGCCGGGATTGCAAACCCGCTCCTATTCATTGAACCGCCTGGCTACCAATATAGGCTGGGCTGTCGGCGCAAGTATGGGAGGAATGATCGCTTCTTACGATTACAGGCTGCTCTTCTTTGTCGACGGCACGGTAAGTATCATAGCAGGCTTGAGTATCCTTTGGTTTCTTCCCAGGATCAGTGATTATAGAAAGACCATTAGAGAAAAGGTTAAAGGAATTGTGGTCAGGAAACCCTGGGAAGACTGGATCTTCGTTAGATTTCTGTTGCTGAGTACATTGTTCATTATCTGCGCCTTCCTGATGTTCCGGGTCGTACCTGTCTTCTTTAAGCAGGTCTGGAAAATAGACGAATTCATGATAGGAATCATCATTGGACTGAACGGAATTATCATTGCTGTATTTGAAATGGTACTGGTGCACAAGATTGAAAATAAAAGATCTGCCATCTATTTTATAGTCGTAGGGGCGTTCTTTTTCGCTGCAGCATTCGTGGTTTTGCTGATTCCGCTTTCTTCGCCAGTATTACTTGGCACACTTTCCATTGTCTTCTTTACCATCGGAGAAATGTTTGCACTGCCCTTCATCAATGCATTTGTGATGAGCCGGGCAAATGAATTTAACAGGGGCCTATATGCGGCTGGCTACATGCTTTGCTGGTCTATAGCACAGGTAATCGGCCCTACAACTGGTTTTCTGATCGCAGAAACCTATGGCTATAATGTACTTTGGATGATGCTCGGCGGTTTACTGTTGTGCTGCGCTTATGGCTATCATCTGATGAAGACCAGAGTTATTTCTTAACAGCCCACAAATTCTAAGTCCGTTACCTTCGCCCTATTCGGAAAACAGTTGCAACGGACTTAGATTTTTAAAAATTCGTCAGCATACTTACATTAATGTAATGCTGTATTTCTCTTTAAGCGTAGTTAACAGAAGTTCAATAACATCAGCGGGAGGTGGCCCAAGGGGCGGTTTCACTACCGGATCCCCAACTGTCGGGGTACTGAAATCCATGAAATAATTGACCATTTCTCCGGGCGTAATCAGGGTAATAAACCTGGCCTGTGCAGAATCAATCCGGAAAACATGAGGCACTCCGCGCGGACAGAACAACGCATCTTCCGGTCCCAGCTCAACCTGCCGTTCTCCCACTCCGAACGTCATTTTTCCTTCCAGCACATAGAAAGTTTCATCTTCATTCTGGTGTACATGCAAGGGTGGCTCTACACCTTTTGGCAATACCATATCGATCATTGCCATAGCCCCATTGGTCTCTTCCGGACTAACCAGTATCTTGAAATATCCACCGTGATAATCTCTGTAAGTACCTGCAATCACAGGTACAGCATTCGTTAAAGTCGTATTCATATGTAAATAATTGTTAAAGCAAAGTTGCAGACACCAATGCAGGATATCCTAGAAAACTGAAGCCATCCCGGCCGTGGTTAGCAGGCAAATTACCGGCAAAAATGCCATCTATTTTATCGACAAATCACCTTTTTCAAAACCGAAGATGACTTAGTCAGACATTTTCAGGCAATGTCATGGCCACTGTTTCAAGCCCTGCTGCAAACATTCAGTACGATATTGTGTTAACAAATAAATTCAAATCATGCTGCTAGCCATAGATTGGACAAAATTTATTGTCGGTGAAGAAGACTGGGAGTTTCTGCTCGAGATCTCTTTGCGTACCATCATCATGTATTTCATTATACTAATCGGCCTGAGGCTGCTGGGTAAAAGGGGTGTGCGCCAGTTATCAGTCTTCGAGCTTGTGGTGATTATCAGTCTTGGCTCAGCTGCCGGAGATCCAATGTTTTATAAGGAAATAGGCCTTATGGTTCCAATCGTCATTTTTGCCATTATTGTAGGGGCGTACCGACTCACCACCTATCTGATGGCAAGAAGCAGCAAATTCGACGACCTTGTAGAAGGAAAATGTGTTTACCTGATTAAAGACGGTGAGTTCAATACCGACGAATTTGGCAAAGAAGACCTGGCTCACGATGAGTTTTTTTCAGAATTGCGTCAGCAAAGTATATCTCATTTGGGCCAGGTAGAAACAGCGATACTGGAAACTTCCGGAATCCTAAGCATCTACTATTATCCTGATGAAAAAGTAAAATTCGGATTGCCGATACTCCCTGCACTATTCGAAAACAAGTGCAAAGAAATCACAAAAGCAGATCATTATGCCTGTAGCTTTTGCGGGAATGTAGTTAAACTTACGCCAACCAAGTCCAATACCTGCAAAAAATGCGGGCACGAACACTGGGTTCAGGCAATTAAAAACTGTAGGATCAGGTAATTAGCAGATCACAAACACCCATGTGTAGCGTTTTGCACCTTACGCCCGTTTATACAGAAAATTAACAGCTATGAAAAAAGTAATGCTTGCCTTGTTGATCATCACTGCTGCCAGCTATATATCCTGTAAAAAAGAAGGCGACACCGCCGGCGAACTTTATGGAAAATGGAAACTGACTGAACAGCTGAGTGATCCCGGAGATGGTAGTGGCAAATATCAAAAAGTAAATGGAAGCCCCAAATATCTCACTATCAG
>DATFQH010000439.1:0-5225 GCA_035264385.1 Pedobacter sp. | reverse complement strand
TATAAGTACGCGGAAATAATAGGTTTTTATCATATTCGACATTAAAATCCCTTCCAATTTCTTCGTATTTTTTTTCACCTTTTCTGTACTGCATAGCAGTTTCTTTAACGTCTGTACGGTTTGCGTCAAATGTTTGACCATACAGAAGTGGTGTCTGTCCATAATTTGTGCGCCCCAGATAATTATACATTGAGTAGGCGTTGTCAGGATTTGAGAGATTTAAACTCGGTTTGGCATTGGCTCTTATGATGATAAGAAAATAAGAACTGAATCCAAAGAATACGAAGGTAAGACATACAAGAGCCAGATTCAGATTGTATTTTTTATGTTTTATTGAGTAAAAAATACCATAAGCTACCGTACCTGCAAGTAAAATGATGAAGAAAATTGCACCATAGCCGAAACTCGTACCAAGTGTATTGACAAAGAAAAGATCAGTTTTAGCAGCGAATAATACTGTGTATTGGATTACAAGGAACTGTACTACGGCCCAGATTAAACCAGAAATGCCGATCGCTTTTATTGTACCCCAAAAGCCCGGACTGGGATTCTTCTTGAAATAATAAATCAATACCACTGCCGGAATAGCCAGCAAACTCAGCAGATGAACGCCAATTGAGAGGCCAACGATGAATGAGATGAGTACCAGCCACCGGTCATCCGCATTGCGTTCCCATTTTAACATTGCCCAAAATACGATTGCCGTAAACAATATGGACAAGGAATACACTTCAGCCTCTACAGCTGAAAACCAAAAAGTGTCAGAAAAGGTGTAGGCTAGTGCACCTACAGTACCCATAGCAACGATAGTAAGGATGTCTAAAAGGCTTTTTTCCTCTTTGAATAATTTTGAGGCGAGCAGGGTAATTGTCCAATAAAGGAACATAATAGTAGCTGCGCTGAAGAGCACCGAACTGAAATTCATCCAGTAAGCTACTTTGGAGTTGTGTCCGGCCGCAAGTAAAGAAAACAGCTTGCCAATCATCAGAAATAGAGGAGCGCCAGGCTGATGTCCAACCTGTAATTTAAAGGATGCGGCGATAAATTCGCCACAGTCCCAAAAACTTAAAGTAGGCTCCATGCTGAGCCAGTAAACAAAACCCGCAATGACAAGAAGTATCAGGCCGGCAATGTTATTAATCTTTTGAAATCGGTTCATGGTTTTAGGTTGTGGTTTTTAGGTACTTAAAAGTAAATATTAAATTGAACGGATTTCAAAATTTAACATTTCTTCACATTTTAAGGAGGGTATCTAGAGTTCAACTAAATTTTCCCTATAGTTTTTCCACTGTCAATGCTTATGTGCATCATTCATACAATCGAATGCAAATACTTTAGATACATGAGATCTGATTACACCCCTTTCCAAAAATCCTGCGATAGTTCGCATATCGGCACCATTTGATTTTACTTTCATTGCAGATCCTTTTATGCCCCTTGCTGATCGTACGGCCTTATTAGTAACATTCAGTGAGCGGTCTAAATAGTTGGCACGGATGGTATCTAATACAAAATCGATATTATTGATTATATTTTCAAAAGGCTGTGCTTTATAGTTGATATGCTCATCAGCACCAAGAGAAGTACAAAATCCTTATTGCATAAGAGGAAGTGCCAATTACATATGTGTCCAGATGTCTGCCCGTCTGAATGGCATAATGCCCCGGGTACGGTGATAGGTAAATCCGTATTGGTAAGTAATTACCAACAAATTCTTGTAATATGATAGCTTCATTGTCTCAATCAGCTATTGAATATCCGTCATTTAAACACATAAAAAAATCTAGATTAATAATGGTTCGAATACATTGAAAACATTAGCTTATGACGCTTGTTTTATAATTAAACTTTGGTATCATGAAAACACAATATTTAAGAACAGCAATTACCATTGCACTGGGAACAGTCATTTCATTTGGTGGACTGGCGCAGGAAAAAAAGAAAAAATCAGTTGGCAAGACTATTGAAAAAACTGCGGAAAAGGTTGGTAATAAAACTGCAGAAGTCGCTGTAAAAGGAAGTTCTAAAGTAGTGGATCAGACTTATAAAGGAATGAAGGCTCCGGATGGTTCAAACGTGTATATTGATGGTAAGAATCGAAAATACTATGTGAATAAGAAAGGGGCTAAAATTTATCTTAAAGCATCGGAGATTAAAAAAAGGTCCGTTTAAATCCTGACTAATTTTCCACCCGTAATCAATGGTGGTGACTTAGTGTAAAGCATACAGGAAAAATTATATTTTGTGTTCTGTGTAAAATACCTTCTTAATACGAATAAGATCGATAAAATAACCATGAAAATTGAATAATAAACAGAAGTCATAAGAGTGCTGTATTTCAATTATCTAAAATACAGAGCTTTGGTAAGTACACTAAGCTGAATATTATTTAATTTTTATGCGTGATATCAAAATTACACAGAGCATTACCAACACCAGAAATGAAGATTCATTAAACCGTTACCTTTCAGACATCGGTCAAATTTGTTTACTGACAGGTGAAGAAGAGGTATTATTGGCTAAGAAGATCAGAGCAGGTGATAAGGCCGCCGAACACATGCTTATTATTGCCAACTTACGGTTTGTTGTCTCTGTCGCAAAAAAATACCAGATGCCGGGAATGCCTCTGCAGGATCTGGTAAATGAAGGAAACATAGGCCTGATCAAAGCAGCAAGGAAGTTCGACGAAACAAAAGGGTTCAAATTCATCAGTTACGCAGTATGGTGGATCCGTCAATCAATAATTCATGCAATCGGAGAATACAGCCGTTCAGTCAGGCTTCCGATGAATCAACAAATGGGTATAAATAGTGTAAAACAGGAAAGTATCAGGCTCGAACAGCGGTTAGAACGTGAACCGACTTTGGAAGAATTGGAAGAAGTTCTTGGAAAACCTGTTGCCCAGTTGGCAGAATTTATTCAATATGGCTCCCGTATGAGGTACCTTGATGATGAGTTGCCAGGAAGCGTGAGTGAAAGCAATACGCTGATCGATCATGTACCGCATGAAGAGTCGAATCTTATAAATAAACATATTAAGTCTGATGGGATGAGCAGTATACTATCCGTGCTGTTAGAGAAGTTATCTGAACGTGAAAAGAAGATTCTTATACTTGGCTATGGTTTATATGGTCAGGAATCCTTAACACATGATACAATCGCTGTAATGCTGGATCTTAGTAAAGAAAGAATCCGGCAGATTACTGAATCTGCGATAAAAAAATTGCAGTTGTTGCCTAAGACGGAATATATTAAAGAATTTATCGAGTGAGTTTAGTAAGTTGAAACATAAAATGATGGGAATTAGTAATGCTGAATTATTTCAGAATCAATAATCACATTGCCTTCAATAGTTGAGTGGGTAAAGATCAGAAAGTTGCGATTATCTGGTTTTATCTTGTATTTTTTTATAAGTAATTCTGCATGGTCGGGATAGTTTCTTACAATTACATTCCCCTTAAGATCTTTTTGCTTTTTTAATAAAGAGGTACTGATAACATTTTTAATCTTGAAAATCCTGCCCGGAAAATTGGTATTTATAGACATACTTACGTACAGATGAGTCTGGTGATGTAGTTTCTGTAGACCATATCTGGGGGCAATCAAAGCAAACCCTCCGCTTTTAAGAAGAGCCGCGTCAGGTTCATACAGATATCCGGCAAGTCTAGCTTCATCAGGAACAGTTAGCTCTTCTTCACCTCTGTAAAAGCTAAAGGTTTTGGTAATTTCATTTAATGTTACGGCTATTATCTTTGCTGTCTGATTTGCAGGTTTGTCATGGTCTATAATCCACAGCAATTCTTTACATTCATTCTTAACGCTTACAACATGTACTTCAGAAACCTGCTTCAATTCTTTCAATCCAGAGGTAATGTCCAATAAGGGTGCTGTTTTGATAATGATTCGCTGACTTTTTGAAAGCAGCAGATCCAGATTCAATGTCACATTTGGCGTACAATCTTTCAGCATAAAAACCTTTCCTGAAGTGTTACGCCTTGCCGGATCTATGTAAATAGTATCAAAATCTTCCGTACCCGACTTTAAATATTCCAATCCGTCAGTGGCCAGGAATCGAATATTTTTCCTGAGCATAACAAGGGCATTATAGGCAGCTATTTCAGATAAGCCGGTATTAATTTCACAATGTGTTACCGAGGTTAGTCTTTTAGCAAAATAATAAGCATCAACACCAAATCCACCAGTCAGATCGATCAGTCTTTTGCCAACGGCCAAAGTAGATTTGTACAGTGCGGTAACTTCAGAAGAACACTGCTCTATGGAAAGTAATGCAGGGTAATAGATGAAATTGCTGCCGTACCAGGAAGGGAGCTTTCTCATACTCTTATTTTTAGCGGAGATCTGGTTAGAAAGTTCAGCTGGGCTCACATTTTGGAACGGACTTTTTGCCATTGCAATTTTATGTACATCAGCAGTCAGATGATTACTGATGTATTCCTGTACCTCGCTATTTAATATCTCCCTGTTCAATTTAATCTGGCTTTATTGCTATTTTGCGTTCGGGATATCTTTGTCCCGCATTACAATCTGACAGGTATTTCGGCTCTTTACTTCAAGCAGAATATTCTTGTTAACTGTTACACGGTCAATGGTTTGCTGGTTGTAATATCTTATGGTAACCAATTCCAGGCCAGTATTGTATTTAATTTTGTAATGAGCAGACAGGTCGGTTATCAGGGCTTGTAATTTCATCGCATCATGATCAAAACTTACAGAAAAACTAATTGCCGAATTTAACATGGTATTGATCTTTACTTTATGCTTATGAAAGAGACTGAAGATATCACTCAGGTTCTCTTCGATGATGAACGAAAAATCCTTAGGAAACACAGAGATCAGCGCCTGGTTAATTTTAAATATAAAGGAAGGTACGGGGAGGTGATTATTCATTCCGGTTATATCTGTTCCTTCCGCATCAGGATGTAAGAATGATCTGACGAACAGTGGAATGTTCTTGTTTTGTATTGGTTTTATTGTCTTAGGATGAATAATGGTTGCACCGTAATACGCAAGTTCTATGGCATCATGATAAGACAGCCGAGGTATTCTTTCAGTTTCATCAAACCATTTAGGATCTGCATTCAATACACCAGGCACATCTTTCCATATGGTCATAGAGTCCGCATCGAGGCATGCCGCAAATATAGCAGCAGAATAATCCGATCCATCCCGGCCAAGAGTGGTCGTAAAGTTTTCACTTGTACTTC
>DATFQH010000438.1:0-19032 GCA_035264385.1 Pedobacter sp. | reverse complement strand
GGTCTTTGGCGATGTGTTCCTGTACGCTTCTTGCGTTTTCGCGGGCCAGCGTAATGATATTGATGATAGAATTCGGGTTGTCGCGGTCGAACAGCAGGTATTCTACTACCTTGCGGCTGTCGTTTTTCATGGTCGAGATCTCTTCTTCGTCGCCGCCTGAAGAGATGCGGATCACGGGATCCCAGGTGAATTCGTGTATGGTGTCTTGTGAGGAGGCATAATTGATCTTCAGCATCCTCAGGATGCCGTCGCTGCGTTCTACATATCTGCTTAACCAATATAAACTTGAGGCTACTCTGCTTAACATGTGGTGTTATTTAGTGTTATTCTTGTGTTCATTTGAAATGCTTTTATCAGGGGCATTCCGCACCCTTTTTGCCTGTTTGCTGATACCCCGGTTAAAACGTAACCGTTTGTCTATTTGCAATTTAGGATGACAATACCCAGGTGTCTTTACTGCCACCGCCTTGTGAACTGTTGACCACGAGTGAGCCTTCTTTTAGTGCCACACGGGTCAGACCGCCGGGAACAATGGAGATCCCATCCGGGCCGTACAGGGCAAAGGGCCTGAGGTCTACCCGTCTGGGTTGTAATACGCCTTCCATATAGCATGGGGCTGTGGAAAGACTGATGGTGGGCTGCGCGATGAAATTTCTCGGGTCTTTAAGAACCTCGATTTTATAATCGTCAATTTCCTTTTGATCTGCGGCATGGCCCATCAGCATGCCGTAGCCACCGCTGCCATTGGTTTTCTTAATGACCATCTTATTGATGTTCTCAAATACGTATTCTTTTTCTTCCGGATTGCCCAGGCTGAAAGTAGGAACGTTCTTTAGCAATGGCTCTTCGTTCATGTAGTAGCGGATCATTTCAGGTACGTATTTATAAACCGCCTTATCGTCTGCTACTCCGTTTCCTACTGCGTTAATAATGGCTACGTTTCCTTTTCTGTAGGCACTCATCAAGCCGGCTACGCCGAGTACGCTCTGCGGGTTAAATACCAGAGGATCAAGAAAATCATCGTCGACACGCCTGTAGATGACGTCTACTTGTTTCAGTCCGGTTGTAGTTTTCATAAATACCTTCTGGTCGTGGATCACCAGATCGCGGCCTTCTACCAGTTCTACACCCATGAGCCTGGCCAGTGTGGTGTGCTCGTAATAGGCAGAGTTGTACATCCCGGGGCTTAACAGCACGATGGTCGGGTTAGATGTGGCCCTTGGCGACAGGCTTTGCAGATTTTTATAGAGAATGGATGGATATTCGGTAACGCTCCGGACTTTGCATTGCGGGATCAGATCGGGAAACAGCCGCTTGGTGATCTCTCTGTTTTCGAGCATATAGCTTACGCCCGATGGTGTTCTAAGGTTGTCTTCGAGTACATAAAATGTTCCGTCATAATCTCTGATGAGGTCAATTCCTGCGATATGGATATATATATCATGCGGGACATTCAGATTATACATTTCTCTGAGGAAATGCGGGCAGGAATAGATCAGTGAGGCCGGAATTACCTTGTCTTTTATAATAAATTGATTGCTATATACATCTTTAAGGAAAAGATTGAGCGCTTTTAGCCTTTGTTTTATACCTTTTTCAATAAAAGCCCACTCAGAAGAGGTGATTACGCGTGGGATTATATCAAATGGGAAAATCTTTTCAATTCCTTCACCACTATCGTATACGGTAAAGGTAATTCCCTGGCTCATAAACAATCTTTTGGCGAGTTCTTCCTTCTTGTTTAGGTCGTTTGTAGACTCTTTTCGTAAATAAGTAATGATTTTGTTGTATTGTTCTCTAAGATTGTCATTAGAGATGTACATTTCATCCCATGTGTTGGGTATATTTTGATACTTACTAAGGTCAATTTCGCTCATATGTGTTAAAATATCTCTAATTATACTGTATTTTACCGGCATTTTTAAATAAAATCATAAAAATATAAGTAATTACAGTGGTAATCACCGGTTTATTCATGATTCAATTAGGTTTGGTTGGTTTTTTCTAACGCTTATACTATATTTTTGGAACCAAATCCCAAAAATTGGAATGACGTTTTTTGATCACGTTTTTGTGACGCTGCAATAAAAGCATAAGGTATTTATTATATTAGTATAACACAAATGTAACCTTATGAAAAAGTATTTATTCATCGTCCTTGCCGCAGGCATAGGCTTATCTGCGCATGCGCAGGTGTCGTTTCAGAAAATTATCAAGATAGGGGTAAAGGCGGGAATCACCGGCTCGGTATTTACCAAAGATGTAGCGCCTTTTGATCCGCACATTCCCGGTTATTATGACACGTTCGAAAACTTTGCCAGACTTAGTGGCTTTGGTGGCATTACCTTTGATTATGAGGTGACACAAAGACTTTCTGTAGGTGCGGAATTGTTGTATACGGCCAGGGGAATGGCCTATCGTGAGGAGAATAATGATGTGATCATCTACAACGAAAACGGCGAGGAACAGGCCTACAATTATTTCAATTTTGCAATCGATTATATGGAACTGCCGGTAACATTAAATTACAATGTGCTGCCGCTTCAGTCCAATACCTGGCTGAAGGTTTATGCCGGGTTTGCCAGGGGGGCTGCGGTTCGGAAGAAAACAAGGCTGAGTTATCCGGATGTAGATGACGATTACTATGAAAGGCCAGATGCGGTAAAGCAGGAGCTAAAGTACGTGAAGACTTATATCAGCAGCGTGATCGGTGGATTGAAGGTTGGCGGCAGAAAAACAAAGGGAATAAGTCCTTTTGGTGATTTGAGAGGCAGTTACACCCTTGATCCTGTTTTCAACAGGTCTAAGGCCGCAAACGGAGGCAACCTGGATACCAGAATGTTTACTTTATCGCTCGGGTTGGGTGTACAATTCTAACGAATATCATTTTACTTTGGCGGCAGTTTTCTGCTAACTTTGCCAGACAAATATTTACCTGAACATTGAAACGATTATTTTCTCTTGCATTGATACTGGGCAGTTTAAACCTGTCCGCACAGTTTAAGCCGGTGCTTAGTGCTGCCAGGCCTTATTCGTCCGATCCCGGGGCTGTGTTCTTGTCTTATTCGAATGAATGGAACGATTTTATGCTTTTTGGCCGTAATGAACATTCGGAACGGATCTATTCACTGGTGATGACAGATGATGCGGATGAGATTAGTCTTACCAGTGACATCAGGGTGGCTACGCAGGTAGAAGACAATCATTTTTCTCTTGCTGGCCTGGCGCTCGCAGGCAGGAACCTGACTGCTTTTGTAGAGAGCAGGAATTTTAAAACAGGCAGAAATGTGATGGCGATGCAGGCCGTCGACAATAAGGGTGGCCTGACATCTGAAGGCATGCTGGTCGGTTATTTTGATTTCAAAGATGAAGCGCATCCCGGAAAATGGTACATCGCGTCTTCACCGGACCAGAAATCAATTGCTTTGATCGCTCAATTGCCTGAGCCCGGAAAGTTCCTGTATTATTATTTAGGTGAAAACCTCACTATTTTACGCAAAGGTTCCTTTACCATAAGTAATACAGGTAATAAGGTATTGAAGCTAAAGCAATTTTTGACTTCCGATAAGGGCGATCTCTTTCTTGTGGCTGAAGGATCAGCCAGCAATAAGCATTATCCGTTGGTCTATAAAAGCGCGGCCGGGTCTGATGAATGTGTTCCCGTACCCATGGATATTGCCCAGGTTGTTGGTGAAAGCGGCGCTTACCTGGCTGCTGTAAACCCGGAGGGTGCACTGGTTATTGCCGGATATTTGCAGAGTAAAACGGCGGAAAAGAGCGCTGGAACATGGATTTTTGATGGGTACAGGCTCAGTTCTCAGTCATTTGCCAGTCCGGTACAGGCGTTGAAGGTCAATAATCTTGCATTTGGAAAGGATGTGGTGTATTTAAACGGACAATCGGAGAACAGTATACACGTTGCGGGTTTTAATGCTGCCGGTGCGGGCAAATTTAACCTCACGATTGCACGTGAACATTCCGCAGGGGAAATGCATCACCAGCATTCGATGGCAAATGCCGAACTTCCGGAACATGGAATTGCATCTGGTATCCTGCGGGACCAGCTTTGCCTGGTGTATAATGATCCGGCCGGCAAATATAAACATGGAGCAGATGGTATGGTTCCGGTCGCGGTTTCGGTTAGTAAAACAGGCGTGCTCAGTAAGCCGATCGTTTATACCGGACTTTTTGAAAGTTCTGAAGATAATGCGATGGTGCTTCCCCGGTTTTTTAGTGCAAATGAAGATCACATCAGGGTTCTGGCTAATACTGAGAATGGGATAAGGGTGATTACTTTCAGAGCTGAATGATGAGAAAAGCAAAGATTTTCAGTTTGATGACAGTTGCTTTAATGTTAGGCGGGCTAATCGGCGGCTGTGATACGAGTGGTGTTGATCACAGGACGACAAGAATGTGGTACCGTGCTGTAAATAAGGATGATACGGCTACTTTTAAAGTCGATGTTACAGACGGACAGTTCAAAGGGGTTTTTGAGATCAATTATCATGGTTCGTTTAAAGATTCGGGTGAGGTGAAGGGCTACGTGCATGGCGATACGTTGGTAGGAAATTATCTTTACCGCCATTACGGGATGGAGCAGCTCCATCGAATACCAGTTGCTTTTCTTAAAAGTGCCGATAAACTGATCATGGGGGTTGGAGCAATGGAGATTTACCTGGAAAGAACTTATTTTAAGAAAAACAAGCCCATCGATTATCAAAATGTGAAGTTCATCTTTGAAAAGATGGACTAACCGCAAAATTCGCCAGGAAGAAATTCAAAATCAACTTTCCAGATAAAATTCCTGGGGCCGACCAATTAAAATAATGTTGGTAAATGCGCTTTATTTGTAAATTTGATTGGCACCTGCTATAGTCGTTGCATGGATTGCCGATTAGACCAGGACCTGTTTCCTAAAATAAAACTATATATGACAGAAAAAGAATACCTGCAGTTTTGCAAACAACAGTTGTCCGGGCCGTTTACAGATGAAGATATCATTACCATGCTGACCGCCTGGGGAGCCATCAACTATTCGCTTGGCCATAAAAATGCATTGAAGGAGAACGGGATAGATGGAAGGGATTTGAACGATGAATAATAAAAAGAAGATCACAACGCTTTTTACTGATATTGGAGGGGTATTACTGACAAATGGCTGGGACAGAAAGGCAAGGGCTGAGGCCGCACAACTGTTTAATCTGAACATCTCAGAAGTAGAAGAACGGCACCACCTGACCTTTGATACTTATGAAGTGGGGAAAATTACACTCGATGAGTATCTGGACAGACTGGTGTTTTATGAGGAACGTACTTTTAGCAAAGATGATTTCAGGGAGTTTATGTTTAGTAAGTCACTTCCTTATCCGGAAATGATCCAATTGATCTGTGACCTGAAACAAAAATATAGGCTGAAGGTTGCGGTAATCAGCAATGAAGGCAGGGAACTTAATCAGTACAGGATAAATACCTTTAAACTGAATGAATTCATTGATTTCTTTATATCTTCCAGTTTTGTACATTTCAGAAAACCGGATGCCGATATTTTTAAAGTGGCCATAGATATTTCTCAAAGTGATATAGAAACGAGTATATACATAGATGACCGGACACTTTTTGTGCAGATTGCAGAAGGTCTTGGCCTGACGGGGATCTGCCATACCAGCTATGAGGATACCAAAGCGCAACTGGCCGAACTGGGACTTATTGCTGATTAAGCACTGCGGGTAATACAGGCTTTAGTCGGTGCTCTAATTCAGGGTGAAGACAAAATCTGCTTCGTCTGAACTGCCTACATAGAATTTTAGTGTGTTTTTCGGAGATTTGATCAGGGGAGAAATCGGTGCAAGGACATCTGAAAACTGATTTTTTAGCATATCCATATCGGTGTCTTCCGGTACACGGATCAGCAGATCGCCACCGCTGGCCCTGATTTGCCAGTCTTTGAACTCGTCGTGTGTCTGGAGCATTTCTTTCCATTCTTGTTGATATTTGCCCATGGCTGTACCTTTTTGTAAATTAGTATGGATATAAAGTTACAAACTTACGGGCTGGTTTATTTGTAGATTTGAAAACAATTTAGAAAATGGCGCTGAGGATTAAATAAAAATAGTTAACATGGAAAAACAGAAGCAAAAAGTTGCCTTAGTAACAGGAGGGACAAAAGGAATAGGTTTTGGGGTTGCGCAATCGTTGTTGCAGCAGGGATATAAAGTAGCCGTCACCGGACGTAGTCAAAGTACTGCCGATGAGGCTGCCGATAAGTTAAAGGTGTTTGGTGACGCCATAGGGATTGCGGCGGATGTGAAAAGTCTGGAGTCGCAAACGGCAACCGTACAGACCGTACTTGATAAATGGGGGCAACTGGATGTACTGATTGCCAATGCCGGAGTAGGACATTTCGCCCCGATAGATGAACTTAGTGCCGATCAGTGGCATGATACCATAGATACGAATCTTACAGGTGTGTTTTTTAGCATCAAGGCCGCTTTGGATGCATTAAAAATCAGCAAAGGATATATTATTACCATTTCAAGTCTGGCTGGTACGAACTTCTTTGCGGGCGCATCTGCCTACAATGCAAGTAAATTTGGTCTTACGGGATTCAGTCAGGCGGCAATGCTCGATCTAAGAAAATATGATATCAAAGTAACTACGATTATGCCGGGATCGGTGGCTACGTATTTTGCCGAACATGAACCGGATGCAGAGAAAGATGCCTGGAAAATTCAGCCTGAGGATATCGGACAGATGGTAGTGGATCTGCTCAACATGCCGGCCAGAACACTGCCGAGTAAGGTAGAGGTGAGGCCGTTGAAAACGAGCAACTAAGAATGTGACGCATGTTGCAGAACTATTTTAAATACCTCAATGTGACCTCTTTTGAACACAAATGGGGAATGTATGTCACTTCTGCCGGATACTCAAAGGTTGAGCCTGATGATCAGTATCCGAATCAGCAGCATCCGGAGAGCCACCACCTTACCTGGAACCGCGGAAGGATATTGAACGACTATTATGTAGTCTTTATATCCCGGGGAAAGGGAATATATGGTTCGGCACTGACCAAACCTGAAGAAGTTGTTGCCGGCAATTGCTTCCTGTTGTATCCGGGAATATGGCACAGGTACAAGCCCGATCCGAAACTGGGATGGGAGGAACACTGGGTAGGTTTTAATGGTAATTTTGTGCATCAGCTGATGGACCAGGAGATTTTTGACCGAAAAAGGCCTATAATCGACCTGGGTTTCAATACTGAGATGCTGATCCTGTATAAGAAGTTGATGGATGAAGTGCAACTTTCTTCTGTAGGTTATCCGCAACAAATCGCGGGTCTTACTATGCAGATTCTTGGCCTGTTGAGTAAGCTTTCCAGGTATAATGACCGGGCAAATGACCCGGCAGGGAGACTTATCGCGAAGGCTAAATTCCTGATCCAGGAGTCTTTTGAAAATTCACTGGATATGGAGAAGCTGGCCGGAGAGCTTCCTATGGGTTACTCTTCCTTCCGGAAGGCTTTTAAAAAGGCTACGGGGCAGTCTCCTAATCAATACCACCTGAACCTGCGGCTTGAAAGGGCGAGGAATCTGCTGGCAATGACCGCGTTGAATGTCAATGAAATATCGGACCAGACGGGTTTTGAATCGGTATCTTATTTTTCCAGGCTGTTTAAGAAAAAGCATGGGGTATCGCCCAGAGGCTACCGGTTGGCCGGAACTGATGCCTATTCTGAGGCATAACGCTGACGGAGGAGGTCTTTCATGAAGCAATTGATTTCAAACTGATCTGCAACCGGCTGGTTGGAAAATGGTATGGTAGGCATATAGGGTATGGGGCCGAATTCGGTAGTGATGGTCATAATTTCCCTGCCCAGCTGCTTATTTGTGGTGATAACCTCATCCCACCAGCCCAGAAACTTACTGACTGCATACTGCCATTCGGGTGCTCTTGGATCGGGCACTTGGGGGCCTTGTTCGAAGCCAACCCGCGCATGGATGTGCCTGCTCCTGGAGATGGCCTTTTTGAGGATATCTCCGAAGTTTTCCAGCATACTTTCAGTAACACATGTCCAGTGAGAGAAGTCGGCGGTAAGCAAAAATTCAGCGTTCCTGCGGAACAGTTCTGCTGTCATCTGCGGAGCGTAACCCATTCTTCCACGGTGGGTTTCGTGAAGTACTGTTATGCCTGTCTTTGCACTGAAATCATCTGCCAGCGCAATAAGATCAAGAAATTGCTGGATGGAAAAGTGATCTCTGCCGGTGTGCGAATTGATTAACCGGGGCTTCAGTGCCGCACATTTGTCCAGCTGACTGGTGAAAGAGCGACAGAACTTTTGGAAGGTAGCTCCACTTGCTTCATGTTGATGTGCTACCAGGTAAATGTCATGGCTGTCCAGATAATCTAGTAATATCGACTGATTATCTTTGTCTTCAGGTATCCAGGTATCTATACCGTCATAACCCGCATCGACTACACGCTTCAGGAATGCCTGAAGATCTGGTTGCTCATTTCCCCATAGGGGACTTAGTATCTTAATTTCCATTTCTATTCCACAATATACTTTATTAATGATTCATCTGTTCCTGATGCACACGCTTTTTTGCACGTTATGAGATTTGTTATCTTACCAAAAGGTGTAAAGAACATTGGTATATCAGCAATGGAAATGTCAGAAAATACAAATAATTGTGATTTTAGTAAAAGGAAGAAATGGCTAACGTTCAATAGATTTGTAATAGAGAACCAAATTATGAACACGAGCATCACAACAGCACAGGTTGAGTTTTATCAGGACAATGGATACCTGGTTATAGCAGATTTTCTGGATGCGGCTGAACTGGAAGTATGGAGATCGGCCGTTACAGAAGCCATAGCAGAAAGAAAAGGACAGAAAATCCCCGGCCGTGAGGGCAGGATTGGTGAGGACGACGGGATCAATCAGGATACCGAATACCAGAGTAAGGTATTCGATCAGCTGATCAATCTCTGGCAGACGAATGAAAGGGTGAGGCAATTGATGTTTAATCCTAAGATTGGAGAAATGGCCTCCAGGCTCGCAAAAGTTGATGGCATCAGGATCTGGCATGATCAGGCCCTGTTTAAAAAGCCATGGGCAAATCCAACTTCCTGGCACCTCGATACGCCATTCTGGTCTTTCTCTGACCGCCGGGCCTTATCAATATGGGTTGCGCTGGACGATGCTACGCTTGAAAACGGATGCCTGTTTTTTATTCCCGGTTCTCACAAAGATACTGCATTCGAAAATCCGGGCATTGGGAGAAATATGGATTCGATCTTTGAGTTTTATCCGCAGTTCAGCTCATCCGGCACAATAGCGGCTCCTATGAAGGCAGGGAGCTGTTCTTTCCATAACGGGCTGACCATACATGGTGCGCACGCGAATATGACCCCCGGATCAAGACGGGCAATGACCTGTGCTTATATGCCTGACGGGAATACTTATAATGGCACCCCGAATGTGCTTCCTGATGATGAAGTGGCAAAATTAAAAGTGGGAGATGTACTTCAGAATGATGAACTTAATCCGTTGATATTCAGTAAATATATTTAAGTTGATGAGGACAGAAATCAGGATGATATTGTTTTTGATATACCTTGTGGTTGCACAGGCTAATGATGCTTTTGCAGTAAGTACACATGCCGGCCTGCAAGGTATTCGGCATGATGCCAAGAGCCGGAAGATCAGTATATCTGATCCGGAAGGGCAGTTGTCGCTGGACATTGATTATTCAAATGGCTGTAAAATCTCCAGGCTGAAGCTTAAAGGTAAAGATGTATTGTCTGCAGAAGGTGCCTATACCGGTTTCCGCACAAAAGTCGAAATACTTTCATTAAGCGCCTCAAATGTGCGTGTAAAACAAAGAGCAAACACGATCGTACTAAGCAATATCACTTATGGCTCAGGTGAACAAAGTGTTAATGAAAGCTGGGAATTTAGTCTGAAAGGCAACAAGATCCATTGGAAGATCAGCCGGCAGTACAGTAATACTGCCATCATAGAAGAAACCTATTTCCCGAAATGGAACTTTGCGGGTATGGATACCTGGAAGGGTGGTATCATCGACAATGGCGGGATGGTCTGGTGTAAGTATCTCTCCGGAGTGAACGATACCTATGGTGTGCACACCGGTGGTGTAACTTTTTGGGAACCTCTATCGGGTAATGCATTGCAGATTGGCGCCAGGGCGGGTAATGGTTCTGCAATTGCCGGTAAGTTTTCCCACAGTGATAAGAACGGATTTACTTTTACCCAGATGGTTTCAGGTGCCGTCCTCGGGCAACGTTATGATTTGAGTCGTTTTGTATCAGGAAAGGCCGACGTCTTTGCAGCACATGGAGTAAAAAAAGGTATCCTAAGTATTCTCATTACAATCGGTTATGAGGATTATAAAAAGGTTTACTCCAGGGGTACACTGCCCGGGATCGATGCTGAGGCTGTTCGGGAGCTGATGAACACCACTGGTCGGTATGGCGTTGTAGACAACAATATTATTGGTGCCAATGGCTGGGTGACGAACTGGAAATGTCTGCATGAGCCTTTTTTTGCGCAGATCGGTATGGCACTGAACGATCCCAATTATACCGCTAACTTTTCGTCTACGCTTGATCAGGAACGTGATCAGGCCATGCTGACTGACGGACGGGTATTGTCCAGATGGCACAATGCGGCAGGAGATGAAATACCGGGTACTTATGATCGGAAAACCGGTTATTACGAAGCGATGTGGGGTTATACTGTCGACTCACAAACAGGTTACGTAATCAATGCTGCCGAACAATTTGACCTGAATGGCGATACCAAATGGCTTAAGGGACATAAACAAAGTTGCGAAAGGGCACTCGACTGGCTCATTAGACGCGACGCCAATCAAAATGGAATATTTGAGATGAAGAACGGGGGAATAGCCGAAGAAAAGGCAAGTGACTGGCTGGATATTGTATGGGCGAGTCATGAGAATGCCTTTGTGAATGCCCAGATGTATGAAGCACTGAATCTTTGGGCAGATTGTGAACGCGTGCTGGGCGATCGGCAGAAGGCAAAATATTATACTGAAGTGGCAGCGCGACTAAAGAATGCTTTTAATCTGCCCATTGAGAATGGAGGCTTTTGGTCTGAAGCCAAACAGCAATTCGTATATTGGAGAGACAAGGATGGCTCGGTTCATGGAGATAACCTGGTTACCCCGGTCAACTTTGCAGCAATCGCCTTTGGTCTTTGTGACGATCCGAAACGTATTGCAGGTGTACTGAATCAGATTGAAAGACGCAGTGTACAGGAAAACCTTTTTCACTGGCCGCTTTGTTTCGATTCTTTCAAAAGGGAAGAAGTACAGCATGGCAACTGGCCGTTTCCGAGGTATGAAAATGGTGATATCTTTCCAACCTGGGGTTATCTGGGGATACGCGCTTATGCTGGTTATGATAAAGGCATTGCAGTAAAATACATTAAAAACATTCTGGCCCAGTACAATAAGGATGGACTTTCCTCTCAAAGATACAGCAGAACGACGCAAAAGGGACTCGGAGAAGATATTCTGGCGGGAATATCTACCAGTACCACTGCACTGTACCGGGATATTTATGGGATCAGACCAAAATGGAACAGAATGGGGCTGGAGCCCAATATGATGGGGGAACTTGATGGAACAGTCTTCAAATATAATCTGAGAGATACTTTGTATGAGTTACGCCTGAGTACGGGTAATTACAAAATGAGCACAGATAAATTTTCTGTAAGCAGCAAGGAAGCTTTCGGGGCCTCGCTTAAGGGAAGTCAACTGGTGGTTTACCGTAATAATCAGGATAAGCAATTGCTTAAGATCAATGGGTTGAAAGGTGTAGTCGTACTTTTGGAAATCAGTGATTGGACGGGGCAGACCTTTACCGGAAAGTTAAACAGTGCAGGCAAATACACTTTAATTTTTACAGGACTGGATCCCGGTGCGGCTTATGATATTGCAAACGGCGGTATCAAATTGCAGCTGAAAGCAGATTTGAATGGCGGTCTTCTGATTAAGAATCTGAATGGGGCAGATTCTATAGCCTTGAAGAAGAAGGACTAGCGCGGACAGATGGACCTGATTTTTATTTAATATCAAAAAAATATGACCGGGGTGGTTGGTAAACTTATAAAACAGCTACATTTATCCTGAGCCTTTGAACAAATGAGTTTGAGCTTCCGAACAAAACAATGTTCGGGTAACAAAAGTAACTTTGTATCATCTCATCAATTATGAAAAGGTTTTTAAAAATCACTAAACGAATAATGATCATACTCCTCTGCCTGGTGCTGCTGCTGGCAACAGCGACTTTTTTCTATATCCGTCAGGCAAAATTTGGGATGGCCCCTGCCGAACAGCGCCTACGTCTGATCCAGCAGGCCAGTAATTATAAAGATGGCAAATTTCAAAATATTCATCATACACCTGACCTTACCGAAGGTTACAGCATCGCCGGAATTCTGTATGATCAGCTTTTTAAGGAACATCCCAGAAGAAGCCCTGTATCGCCAATACCTACCATTAAGACAGATTTAAAGAATCTTGCGCCTGATGCTAATGTACTGGTCTGGTTCGGCCATTCTTCTTATTTCATGCAGATAGATGGCAAGCGTTTTCTGGTAGATCCTGTTTTTGGCGGCAACGCTTCGCCCATTCCCGGAACGGTTAAGGCTTTCAAAGGCACGGACATTTACACCGTTGACGATTTTCCTGCTATCGATTATCTGCTGATCAGCCATGATCACTATGACCATTTAGATTACGAGACGATTGTAAAGCTGAAAGGCAAGGTAAATACTGTAATTTGTGGTCTGGGTGTAGGCGCTCATTTTGAAGCCTGGGGGTACGCCGCGGATCAGATCATTGAAAAGAACTGGCATGAGACCATTGCCCTTGCTGATGGATTTGAGATACATACCACTTCTGCAAGGCACTTCTCGGGACGGGGTTTTACCAGAAATAACACACTTTGGATGTCTTATGTGCTGCAGACGCCCACAACAAAAATCTATATTGGGGGAGACAGCGGTTATGATACCCATTTTGCGGAGATCGGCAATAAGTATGGTCCCTTTGATTTGGCGATTCTAGAAAACGGGCAGTATAACGTCGCCTGGCACGCCATTCACATGTTACCGGAAGAGGTCTCTAAAGCTGCCCTGGAATTGAAAGCTAAAAGATTATTTCCTGTACATTCCGGCAAGTTTACTTTGGCCATGCATCCCTGGGACGAGCCATTGACCAGGGTGTCAGCCTATGCGAAAGCTGCAGGCCTGCCTTTGGTTACACCAATAATAGGCCAGGCAGTAGACCTGAAGGACAGCACGCAGGTATTTAAAGAATGGTGGAAGGGACTGAATTAGATTGATGTTGACGGCTTCCAGTCTTTAACCTTCAACTCATCTCCAACACGGACAATTCCCAAGCCCTGATGAATCAAATTTTGCCCGAAGATAATTTTTTTACCAAGGGTACGGTAACCTGCCAGTGTTCTTAGGGGTTCCTGTCCTTTGATTCCGGTTTGCTGATCTACAGTAATCAGTACGCATCTGGCACAAGGTTTTACAGCGGAAAATAGGGTTTCACCCAGGTAAAAGGTATCGAAACTATCTTCGATGTGCGGCTCCCCGCCTGTAAATACAAGGTTAGGACGGAAACGATCCATCGGGACCGGATCTGCAAGTCGTTCGTTCAGGCCATTCAGAGAAGACTGCCCGATGATGAGACAGGGGTAGGCATCGGCAAAACTGACAATCTCTTCATTATAGGCGTACCGTGGATCGACCAGTCTTTTTTCATCAGCGGGCATTTTGACGAGTTTAACCTTCATTTTCAAGAAGTCAGAGAACCAGTCACTCACTTTCCTGTTTACTTCTAGTCCGCTGGAAATATCGTCCCAGATGGTTACTGGAATTAATTCTCCTGTGGATTCCTCTGAAGAGAAGGATATTGTTTTATGCGGGTCTGTTTTGTGAGAGACTGTAAGTTGATGGCCGCCAATGTTTACCTGTAACAAGGCCAGCTCGTGGTATTTTCTCTGGGTTATAAATTTACTTTGTTCATCTATCAGCATCCATCTTCTGTCATATTGCAGCCCTTTCTGTTCAATATTCGCTTCTTTGAGACTTATGCCTCCCAGTGATTTGATTGGATATATATTTATTTCAGACAAATAAAACGTATTCATGCTTTAAAGATAAAGAACATTTTGCAGCATTATAAGATGCCTGTGTTTTCAGCTATCCTACAGGCTTCCATGGCATTGGTTACATTCAGCTTTTGAAATATATTTTGCCTGTGCCGGTTTACGGTATTGATACTCAGTGATAATTTGTCGGCAATTTCCTTGCTCCTGCGCCCATGTTTGATCAGCTGTAAAATCTCTTTTTCACGGATGGAAAGAATATCTGCAAAATCATGATGTGTGTAATCGATTATTTTACCTGATCTGTTATTGATGATGATGCCCTGTGGTATATTATATTCAGGATGGTCGTAAATGATGTTGTAAAGACAAAGCGCCAGCCAAATACTCCCGTCTTCTGAATTTCCAATGTACAGCAAGCGGTGTTTCAGTAAAATGTACCTGCCATCTTTGTCTTTGATCCTGAGTTTGGTCTCGACCCCATAATCTACCCGCTCTGTTACATCAATGGAGTTGAGGAGTTGAAAAAACTGAAACTCCAGCCTGTATTTCTTTTGGAGATCCTGGGTATGTATCCGGTTGAGCAGCTCATCTTCCCATATCGATTGAATCTCAGTTTCTTTTGCCTGAAGGCCAAGCTGCCCAGCTATTGAGCCATAAGAAATATAGCTTTTTCTAGCTTTCATATCACTTAAGACACTGATACTATTTTCCAGTTTGGTATACATACGTGCGATCAGCTTACCATTTTCCAGTTGCAGGTGAGGATCAGGTGTGGTTTCAAAAGACTGGGATAATAGTTTAATATCTAGCAGGTCCCGCATATTTTCCGATGTTTAATGGTTATTAATAACCATTGAATTTAGGTTAAACAGTGAATAGATTTGCTAAGATGAAAAAAATACTTTTTACTTTAAGTCTGCTGCTTGCTCTGAATGAAATGAAAGCACAAAGCCTCGAAAAAATGCAATGGTATAACGAACCTGAACGATGGGAAATCAAAAACAATAGTTTAATTATGCAGGTAACGCCAAAAAGTGATTACTGGCGCATTTCCCATTACGGATTTACGGTGGATGATGCTCCGTTTTATTACGGGATGTATGGAGGTGAGTTTGAGGCAAAAGTTAAATTGACCGGGGCCTATAAAGCTCGTTTTGACCAGATGGGGCTGATGATCCGCACAGATCATAAAAATTATATCAAAACAGGTGTTGAGTTTGTGGACGGGAAATTCAATGTGAGCACTGTGGTGACACATGAAAAAAGCGACTGGAGTGTATTGACATTGGAAAAGGTTCCGCCCTTTATCTGGATCAAGGTAGTTCGCAGGCTTGATGCGGTAGAGATTTTCTATTCGCTGGATGACAAAAATTATGTGATGACCCGTAATGCGCCTTTGCAGGATAATGCTCCGGTAATGGTGGGCTTAATGGCTGCCTGCCCTGATGGTAATGGTTTTGAAGCGAAGTTTGAAAGTTTTAAGGTGACTCATCTGCCTGATCAAAGAAGACTGGAATGGCTGAAGGCACATGAGTAGACAGGTGCTAACTTTCTGATTTATTACGCTTTAAGGCAAACCACAGCGCAAGTAGGGTTCCGTAGCTTCCTCCGCGCTCTACCCATTCAAATAGCTCCCATTGCGGATAAAAAAGCTCTGTAGTCATTTTCCAGATCAGCAGCAATAAAATAAACGGACGAATGGGTCTTGCAATGACAATGATTGCTGCGGTAATTTCAAATATACCTGCTGCGAGAGCGACTTTTTGCGCATTGCTGAAACCCAATGAAGTGTATTGAGCCAGTAAGGCCTTTTTTTCGATTATGTTTAACCAGCCATGGCCAACGAGTAGCATGAAAGCCACCAGTTGTAAACTAATGGTAAGCCTTTTCATATGTTCCGTAGAAATTACCAAAGGAGCTTCCATTTTTCTAAACCATGCACGAAAGCCCTTTTCAGGCGGACATAAAATTAAAAGTGCAAGCGGCGCTCCGAAATTACCGGCCCGTTCCAGTAACTCTGCAAAGGGCTCCCCGGAAAGCGGACGCATTGAGGCTGTTGCCAGGCCCCAGATCACGAGCCATAAGGCAACTGCCCTTACAGGATAGACTAAAAGACTAAGGCCCATCAGTATATCTGCTGATCCAATAATTGGCATCAGTTGGTAGGCCATATCCTGACCAATGCCAAAGACAGCGAGATAGTTGCACCAGACCGTCTTGGTAATTATTCCAAAGGCTCCGTGACCAATAAGGCACATTGCTGAAGCTATACGCAGTGTATGATATATTTTTTGCTCGGTTTTCACAACTGTATTTTCGGTAATAATCTTTATCCCCTTGTTTGTATCGTAAATATGCTATATTTCTTCGAAAGAATTTATTTCAAATAATTTAGGTTGTTCGTGATTTTAGAATATCTTAGTAAAAACCGAATATTTAAACTAAACGCTGCTGAGATGATAAACTTTCGATCCAACCATCCTGGCTATTGAAACTTGTACGAATGAAACAATTGATACTTTGCTTTGCTTTGCTGCTTTGTCTGATGGGCTGTAAGCAAAAAGGCGCTGATCCGGAATTGAGTAATAAAGACATTGCCAAGGTTCTGGAACAGATGACCCAGTTCATGATCCATGATGTAAGTAATCCGCCTTTGGCTGCCCGATTTTATTCCTATGCATGTATTTCAGGATATACCGTACTGGCCTTAAATGATTCGTCCGTTGTCTCCCTGAAAGGTGTTTTAAATGAATTTCCTGAAATTACCAAACCTTTGGATTCCGGGGAATATTCCTATCAGCTTAGCGCGATCCTGGCTATGACAGGTACGGCAAAGAAGATGCAACCTTCGGGTAAGCAGTTTGGTGCTTTCGAAAAACAGTTTCTGGACTCTTGCCGTAAACTTGGTTTTTCTGATGAAGTGATTGTGAGGTCGCAGTCTTACGCTAACCAGATTGTCAAGCAGATTATGCCATATGCCAAAAAGGACCGTTACAATAGGATCAGTAATTATCCTCGCTATACACCGCTAATGACAGAGGGGAGCTGGTATCCGACTCCTCCCGCGTTTTTTGCACCAGTTGAGCCTTATTTTAATACCGTCAGACCATTTTTTATTGATTCTGCAGAAGCATTCAAATCCATTCCGCCAATTCCATACTCGAAAGATAAGAATTCTCAATTTTTTAAGCTCCTTATGGCAAACTATACTGACGGCGGTACGGGTCTGACAACTGAAAACAGAGAAATAGCTGCATTTTGGGACTGTAACCCTTTCGCACTCAAGAATGAAGGACATTTACTAGTGGGTTTAAAGAAGATCTCTCCCGGAGCTCACTGGATTGGTATTACAGGCGTAGCCTGTGAGAAAGCAAGTGTGCGTTTTTCTAAAGCACTGGAAATTTATACAGTAGTCGCGCTGGGCATAACGGATAGTTTTATCAGCTGCTGGGATGAAAAATACAGGAGCAATAGAATACGTCCCGAAACTGCCATCAGAAGACTTATAGATCCCAAGTGGAAACCTATGCTGCAAACACCGCCATTTCCGGAATACATGAGTGGGCACTCGCACATCTCTTCAACTACAGCGACAATACTTACTTATTACTTTGGAGATAATTTCAGCTATGCTGATAACGTAGAGGAAAAATATGGTTTAAAATCAAGGAACTTTACTTCGTTTAACGCGGCTGCCAAAGAGGCCGCTATGAGTAGATACTGGGGCGGGATCCATTTCAAAGATGGTATTGAAAACGGCGTAGAAGTAGGTAACGCTATTGGTAAACACATTGTTGATGAGCTTAAAGCCAGTCATATCAAACCGATAAAGTAGTTCAGGGTATTTCTTATCATTATTATTGTCGGTTGGAAACTGTTTTCCATCAAAGGATGTTTGCTGCGGCAAAACCAGTTCTAAAGCGTACTATGCCCGTACCTTCTCCGCAAAACGGTACCTTTTAGCGCAGGACGTGCGCAGTTGGACCGGGAAAACCCACGAGTTGATACCAGGTATTAGAAATATTAGATGTAGTAACAACATAGGCAATATCTGAACGGACTTTTGGTTATTAATATGTCATTTCTCTTGAAAGTAACAAATTTAGTATACCAAACTTAGCCCTTAGTATCGCTGTAGATGTAACTTTGCGCGCTGAATCCGCAGGGATGAAGACATACCAAATACAAAACGATGATTAAAAAGCTAGGCTCGATCTTATTTTCTACCCGTCTTACGGGAGCGATGTTACTTTTGTTTGCTTTTTCGATGGCTATGGGCACTTTTGTTGAAAACGATTATGGTACACCTGTGGCCAAAGCGTTGATTTACAATTGCTGGTGGTTTGAACTGATCATGCTGATCCTGGTTTTGAATTTTATAGGGAACATCAGCCGGTACAGGCTATATCAATTCAAAAAGTTACCCTTATTGGTCTTTCACCTTGCTTTTGTGGTTATATTCATTGGTGGCTGGATTACCAGGTATGTGAGTTTTGAAGGTTCAATGCCCATCAGGGAAGGAGAGGCTACCAATCAGATCATCTCTGATGCTACATTTTTTAAAGTACAGATCGGCAAAGGAGATCAGGCGCTGGCCTACAATGATCTGCCGGCTACATTAATTTCTGACCGTATCCCGGGTTATTTGAAACCCTTTAAAAAGACACTTTCAGAAGAGTATGATTTTCAGGGCGAGCGTGTCAAACTGAAAGTAATAGACTTTTACCCGAGAGCTCAGGATTCACTTGTAATGGACGCTTCAGGTACGAAAACCCTGCATATGGTGGTATTGGAGAATGGCGAGCGGGTGAATAAATATATTCCTTCCGGGACGGTTAAGCTGATTCAAAATCTGTTGTTCAG
>DATFQH010000437.1:0-20990 GCA_035264385.1 Pedobacter sp. | reverse complement strand
CAGCAGATCACAAAACTGAGAAAGATATTTTTGAATGTTATCGTAAAGAATAATTGTACCCATGATTTATGCTTATGTTTGATCTGGACTTTCCTGCGCCACCTGCTCTAACCGGCGGCCAACTGATCCGATTTCGTCGTTTTGCTTGCCCTTAAGTAACTTGGCCAGAACCTTAATCACGGGCCGGATTCGCTCCCTATCGCTCACCGACATAGAGGCATTGATATATCTTTCGAAATCTATTACCGCAGCAAAGTGATCTTTAACGTTGAATTTGATTTTTTCCAGTGCTTCAGCAGCCAGCAAAGTCACACTAAAACTGGTCGTAAACCTGATTACATGCCGGATGAGGCGGTCCAAATACACTTCCTGATATTCCTGATTAACCTTGGAGCGCAGCAGGTTTAACGTTTCATGAAACTGTTCGTTGTTGTAAATCCCATGAGAATCCATCACCTTGATCATGTTGTCAAACAGTGCCTCAGCCCTGGTTTTCGATAACAACCTCAGGTGGTCCTTGATCAATCGTTTAGCCAGCATACTTTGTGCCTCGCTTGAATTGCCGTGAAGTAAAAGACTCACCGTATCCCAGAAACCGGATTCCTCCATTCCCTGCTCATTAAGATCTGTTAGTAGCACCATCAATCCAAGTAACTGGTCAATCGTCTCTATATGTTCGCGGCCTTCAATGGACTGCTCCACTACTGTTTTTAACAGCTCAAAAAGCCGTTGCCTTATTTCAGGATCAAATTGATCCCGAAAATCAAGTACCAATGCCTCAGCCGCCGCGAAATCCCGCCAATTTATTTGCTTTTCTATAGCCAGCAGAATATAGGCTTCCGGTATTTCATGGAAATACTCTTTATCATAAGGTTTTTTAGCCAGGTAGTCTATGTAGCTTTCAGCCAGCTGATCACTGAGCTCAAGCAATGACTGCGGGACCGGGAAAAAAGAAAGAATTTGCGAAATGACCTCCTCATTCCCCTCTCTGAATAAATCCACCAGCAGAACAGCCACTCTCGCTGCGGCAGCCTCCTGTCCCAATAGCCGGTGAAGTAAAACGATCCACGGGATCATCGCCTTTTCGTCACGTCCTCTAATGTGCCTTAAAATCTTCTCCACCAATTCCATCTCCACCGGTTCCCCTGAAACGGTAGCCATTTCTATTCTTTCCCGCAAAATATCAATATAGGCAACTGAAAAATCATACTTAGCCTCTCCTAAATCGTAAATGAATATTTTTTCCCAATACTGTTTGAAAACATCCAGCACCTTTTTCGTGTACGACAGCCTGGGATGGACATGATGGAGCAGATCCAGTCGACGATAAAACGTCTGGTAGGTATCTTCCAGACTGAAAGCCTCGAAATAGTGATCAATCAACAACTGATCAATAAAAAACTTCTGAGTTTCCTCGTCCTTGAAGAAATGTTTACGCAAATCAAATTCTTCGCCATTTTGCGCGAAGTATAACTTTAACCTCTCAGCCTGGGAACTGGAAAATCGGGATTTGTTGTCCACAAAAAACTCAAAAATAAGGTCAAAAGCAACTGCTTTTCCTTCTGTCAAATTCTGAGTATTCTTTTTGGCGGCATCGCAAACAATATCCAGATAGTTATTGATCACCTTTTGCTGATCTGGAAGTGTGGCGATTTGATTGGCCTTTTCAAATATTTCTGCTCCAATACGTTTAGGGTTGAGGTTAAAATACACTTCTGCATGGTCGGCACCGAGCAAAAAATTGATGATATCACGGTAGAAACCAGGACTTAATCTGATGGTTAAAATATCGGTGACGTCCAGCAAGTGATTTAAAAAAGTAACTTTTCCGATTACATTACCGATCCTGTTGAATTCCCCTTTTAGGATCGAATCAAATGCCTGAACATGATCCCCCAGTTCCAGTGTCCTGGCATATTCGGTGTGCTCATCAACATTGTACTTCATCAAATCCAGCAGCTTGACAATGCCCGGAAAATCCTGCTCTTCCCTGGTCATCCGGCCTTTAAAATAGGGTTCCAGGCTAGGAATCTGTATATCCTCAGTTTGCTTCAGCAGGATCTTAAAATCTTCATCCTTAATTTGCGCTAACAGCGCCTCATTATCCAAAGCAAAAACCTGGGCCTCGCGGTATTTTTCCAGACATTCCGGATGTCTTTGTTTGATCAATAAATACTTGGCAAGCGGAGCAACATTCTTTTTGTGGAACTCAATATCAGCTAAACCCTTCTGCAAGCAAATCTCTTCCAGCAAAAGGTAATTGGAGACCAAGTGGTTTACAAATTGAATGATCTGCCGGGGATTTTTATTGAATACCTTGATGATCAGCCAGGCCAGGTAGCTGTTGTTAAACTCGGGAATTTCTGTTTCCAGCAGTTTGGAGGTCGCAAACCGTTCCAGGTCGGTCCAGTAAAAGTCCGGGATCCAGATACTGGTATTGAAAAACTTCCTTAAAAATTCATCGATGTAGTGGTTATCCTCTACTCCTTCCTTAGTTTTCAAACTTTGCCGGATGTGGCGCTTCATGCTGTCTACATCGCAGGGAATCAGGAAAATAACCGAGGAAGGACAATCTTTCAAACCTTTGAAATCCAGAAAGGTCTTAATGGTGGAAATGATGCTCAAGGCACTGTCCCCGGAAACTCGGTCCAGGTTATCGAAAGTAATCACGACCTTTCTAGGCCGGTTCTTCAGTGCTGCAATCAGCTTTCTGAATTCCTGCTCAAATTCGTGCGGGTCCTGAAATTTGTCCTCACGCAGATCTATTTTTTCCGTCTTAATGAAAGATTCAAAAAACTTGGCGATCAGCGAAACCGTAATCCCACCCAACAGGAAGTTAAACGCCTGTGAAGGGCGAATATAATCAGTCAGGTCTACGCTGAGGGCCAGCAGCAATCCATATAACACTAAGGCAGCAAGCGAAAAACCAACGAAAACCAGCGCACCGACCATAAGCTGTTCCACAGCTTTCTCCATTTTATGCTGAATTTATCCTCAGAACTGGTCCTGCCAGATACAACACGCTGATCTAATAAAACGGAGTCATCCAAATATGCGGATCCATAAAATTCGCTGGTCAATTGGCTGACACACTCCTTTAAAAATGTTCTGCGTAATGCATCCCCGTCATGCTTCCATACATCAAAAATGATCACCGGAACCTTCTCTGGCTTAAGTTTAGCTTGCAGGGACTCTACAATAGTACTTTTTCCAGTACCCCAATTTCCAAAAAGTCCAAGCGTGATGTTGCCATTTTGAGCAGCTACAATCTTTTTTATAGTAGAGACAATCTCCTGGTGACCAAAATCAAGCGATTCAACAGAATTTAGCGGATGCTCGGTCAAGTATTTAAAACTCATGAAAATAGCGTTAATTAAAAAAATAAAAGTAAACAATCTCAGGCTCAATTCGCAACCAGGCAACCTGAAACAGATAGGCTATTGAGCCTACAACTGCATTAAATATTGCCCGGCATTTAAGAAAACTTAACTAAATTATCAGCCGTTAACAAACTCGAGAAATATCATGCCTCTAAGTCTATATCTTCAAAGTTCCATCAATTTCGAACTTACGCACAAGCTCATGTTGATTCACCTGTTGGAACACCCCCGGTTTTTAAACTTGCTCACCGGAATGACCATCGGCGCATACGAAGTTTGTCCGGAACCAGTCTCCAAAAAATTTGACATTGGCCTGCGCAAAGACCAGCATTTAAAATGGGAACTACTGATAGAACTTAAAATGTGGTCATCTTTAAGTGAAAACCAGCTTAAGGATCAATCCCAATACCTGCAAAAAGAAAACATCCCAGGCTTACATATTTTATTGGGCACAGCCGACATTGTTCATTTTACAGACGCACAATACGATCAAATACTCATTAGCAGCAATCAATCCAGCAGAAAGGTAGGCTACCTGCAACTCATTGATACGCTGGAAAAATTCACCAACCAGTCAGAACCTTCTATTCTGGTGGATCTGGCAAAACATTATCAGCTGGCCTACTACTCCCTTTACCATCACATTCGCCAGCACTTACCCGGATCAAAATACCCCATAAAGTCAGTGAATAATGCCGCAGGCGGCGCAATCATCATGGGTGATGATGCATCCTGGATTTCATTCAGCTATGAAAACATCCAATTCCAGGCTTACCAAGAAATCTTAAATGGCACTTACATGATTCGAATCTGGAGTAAATCCGCCAAAATCTGGCAAAGGCATCAGGTTAGGAGCAAATTTATAGCAACTTTCGCCCAGGCGGACGACACAGGAATTAATTGGAAAACAAACCATAAAGCCAGTATCTGGCATAAAATCCTCACTCATGAACCAGAATTTAAGTCGGAAGAACAGTTCAAATCAATGGCAGAACTGATGCAAAAACTCCAGCCTCTGATCAAAACAACGGTTGAAAAAGCCTTTCCAACAAGGCCGGTTGACTTTTTATAGGGAGATCATGGGAGCCTTTGATGATGCAAATCTCAGGCAAGTATTGCTAAATTCCTTTCTTCTGAACGTAAGAATAACCGAGCAAGCCTATTGGGATTGATGATATCATTTCCCCCTTACATCCCGGTTTGTTTTAGCAATCTCATCCTTTTCAGATAACGATTGTAAATCGGCTTTAGCTGTAACTGCTCCTGGCTAGCAAGCCAAAGAATAATATCCTGTTCTTCAGATATCCGTAGTTTTTTATAAACCGTAAAAATTTTCAGTGCGATGCTTCTTGAGACCCCATGTGAGATCAGGGTAACGACCTCAGAATCTGTAGTCCCCAACTCCACCATAGTTGGCAAAGCCAGTGCGAATTTGTATTTTTCCTTTGATTTTTCATCCAAAAACGATTCTGCAAGGTCGTTGAGTAATTTCATCGTCCGAATCAGAATGTGGGTAGTCACTACAGAGTTGGTTTTAATCACCTCGTTGATCCTGTGATTAACCGCAGTATGATCATTGACATTGACTCTTTTTTTAGGATTACTGTGCATACTGTAGAACTTGATATCGGAATCTATGAGCTGTCTGAGGCTTTTACCAGTCAACCATTGCCGAGCGAGAAAACAGATTTGTTTGGAAGAAAGGCTCACATTATTCCTGAAGTATGCTTCACTGGCCATAAAGAAAATCGCATCCAGCCGGGAAATGATACTTTCCAGCTGCCAGTAAAAACTCCAGCGGCTAAATGGCAGCGCATCACGCTCATCTGCCGACATCAACCGATACATATTGGGATTATCGGTTCTGGAAGGAACCAGCCAATTTTCCAGTCCCTGGGTCTGTAATTCATGATAAAGCTTGTCCTGAAATTCCGGATCAACGGTAGGATTTTGTTTCAAAAGTTCAAGTGGAATTTTCAAAGCAACAATAGAAGCGTTGAGCTGATTTTCAATCTGTTCTACTTTTTCAGGAGAAAGGTTGTTTTTCACTAAATAATCTCTAAGCTCTTCAGGGCTTTTGGCATATTTTTGACGAAAAAAAACGACAGCACTACTGTCTTTTTTTCTAATAATTTCATTTACTGGGGCCGACAAAAAATCTAACAACTGGTCAGGGTTGTCAAGGTATTTTTGCCCGGCAGTTTGTACTGGCTTTTTATGAGAGACGCTATACATATGTTGTGACCATTCTTTCTCAGAATCCCGCTCGATACAATAAATTGATCCATACAAAGAACTCTTTATTCGTCCAGCTCTACCCATAAGATTTCCAAATTCAAAAGGTGTCAGATCAAGACTTTCTTTTTTTGCCATTGGAATAAACAGGTTATTAGCCGGAAGATTTACACCCTGCAACAGCGTTGAAGTGCAAAACAAGTTCCGGATTTTACCCGCTAAAAAGCAGTCCTCAATTTCCTTTCTGACAATATCTGGCAAGTTACCATGATGGTAAGCAACACCTTTTCTTAAACATGCGATCAATTGATAGTTAGGATGGATCTCTTCAGATAAAAAATCAATGATTTCCTTGATCCAGGGATCTAATTCTGGGTCGACCGGAAGAGTTTCCGCAAATTTTAACGCCCAGTCCGCCGCCCAGTTTCCCTGAGGTGAATAGATAATATTTTGATCTTCAGCCCCGAAAATGCTGATCAAATGCTTCATTCCTTCACCTGTACTCTTGTTAAATTTTTTCAAAAAATCAGTGTCCGTTTGAATGATAACCGATTGTGAAGTACCCTGAGCGGTTGAAGCAATGACCTCTATTTTTTTGTCCTCCAATAATTTTATTGTTGACTTGATCTGGAATACAGGAGATGACATGGTATCAATTGGTTCCCCACCATCTCCAAAAACGTCATTGAAAAGCCCTAATGGATTGTCAATATTGGGCCCGGCTGCTATAATTTTCGAATGTTGAAACAGACTGAACATTTCTTTGAAAACAAATTCGAAAAGTGCTCCCCTACCCTGAGTATCTTCTACATTCTGAACTTCATCAATAAAAATAAAATCAAGTTTAAATTCATGTTCCCAACAATATCTTAACATCCTTAAACAACGTTCAGGAGTAAGAATAAAAATGTTGTGACTACTGTCTATTTTGTTATCAATAAATACGGTTTTTACAGCAACTTTAGACAAATCAACCTCCTTTCTAAGGTCTTCACTTACTTGATTCAGCAGGGCTCTGGTAGGTACAATGTACACTGCGTTTAGCGCTTTATGAGAGCCGAGCTCTTCTTTGAGAAATTTTTTGATGATAAATGATTTACCAGAAGATGTAGGTGCAGAAATAATTACCCGGTTATGAATTGACAGTTTCTGCCACAGATTCTTCTGGAATCGTGTTGCTAAAATTTCATCTTTTCCTGATATAATTGTTTTACTTGCTCTTTCAGCAGACAGCGCAATGGCTAGCGAGGAATCATAAAAATCGGCCATACCCTGTTGTCCCGCCGGCGCATCCCCAACTTGACCTGCAGAATCTTTTAAAAGTGCTGTTCCGGTTAGGTTGCCTATTCTGGAGAACAAAACATAAACGACACTCCTGATGGCCTGATCATCCGGGTGCTGCAAATACAACAAAGAGGCCAATACCTGTGCCTTATTGCGATGGTCGTCCAAATCGCTAAAAGCCAGGATCGACGTCAGCCATACCGCTTTTCTAATGTCTGCCTGGCTAACCGGCAACTTAGGCAATCCAAGTTTATTGTGATACAGCTGATTGTATGTCAAATCACAGATCAGCTTTGTAATTAATGGATGATTGGCTAGGGAAACATATGTTGGATTAGGCTCTGTCATCTTTGGCTGGCTTTACATAGGGTGCACCATGAATTTTATAATACATGGCATTTCTGAAGTCATCGACAGAAGTACAGGGGAGAATAAAAAAATCCAGATATATTTTTTGGAGCTGTGGGTAATCGATCGTTTTTTTGACAATTTTATCCATATAAATTTTCTCAGTTCCGCTAAGCTTGTTCAAAATCGCATCTCCAAGTTCCTTAGGTGTGGCACTTTTTGTCTCGAGCTTTCCAAACCAATCGGTTTTATACATTAGCAGTACAGGGTGAACCAGCACCTGGTTTTTATAAGATATAGTAGTGGGTGTAAGCCGGTCGTACAATTCATCCAAATCAGCACTGACAACTTTAACAAACTCCTGCGCAACGATAAGCTCATTATCCAAAAACTCACTGCTTAACCGTACATCTGTAAAACGATTGAGTGAGTCAAGAGCCTCGTTTAGCGCCTCCCCAAACGAAGTCGTTACTTTTGATTCCCCAATCAGATATGCAGGATGCTCTTTTCCATTGATCAAGTAATTCCCCAAAAATATCCCATCTCCACCTTTCAACTGGTCTTTATTGTTTGTTAAGGACCTGATCTTATGAGCAATCATCTTACAATTCAAGAAGCTTTCCACCAGCGCAAATAGCAACAATTCTCCAAATTTGCCGTCAGTTGAGGGATCCTTATGACCGAAAACACCTTTGGCATTCAGTCCCGCCCACGTGTCGCCATGTTTTGTGATGTCAGCTTCTCCGTAGACGTAATAGGCCAAAAAGCTATGAAGCGCATCGCATAAGCTATTAACCAAGACTAAATTTCCGGAAGGCTTTAAAGTGTACATGCGTATAGTCACTTTATCTCGTACATCGATAAAGTGATGATCCAGTTGCGCGGCAATCGCTGTGCGGTTAATTTTTATATGTTTAGACCAATCTTCTGTATACACTCGAAAGCAAAATATTTACATGTTTAACTAATGTAATAATTTTTCAAAACAACAGCGTGAATTACTTGGCGGACAATCGAATAAAATAAATATGTCCCTTTTAAATTCGGCTGACAGGCGCAAGTTTAATGCGAAAGTTCGGTGATTTTGAAAAAGTCCACTTTATTTGATGCAATTTGAAATACCTCGGTCATCACAGTCCGCTGAGTCTTCCATTCATCGGGCACATAGTAGCTTATTTTCCATATTGCATTCGGAAAAAGCTTGTCTAAGTGGATAAAATACGGCCAATCGACCATGCTTAACGAATGGCCAAGGACAAATATCTCATCGATTTCAGTTAAATGGTCAAAAAAAGTTGATTTGCCTCCAACACCGCTGTAGCGTCTTTCGTAAATTGATAGAACAATGACCTGGCGCTGTCTTCTGAGTCCGTAAACATAGTCCTGTTACTGTTGCCCTGATCATCCAAATCAGGTAATCGTGGATCCCTTTCCTGCTGATATCCGTGACCAAATATCAATTCATTTCTATAATCCTCCGCTTTGCCGTGGATATATAAAATTTCAGATTCTGCAACGCCATAATACCGTTCTAAAGTATCCGTATAATTGAAACTGATATATTTATGCGCTGATACCAAATTTATCCGCTTGTGGGCTAAAATGGATTCAGGAAAATGTAAATCAGAAATCCAGTCACGAAAAATTTCCTTAAGTGAGTCCACCAATTCTGAACCCCGCTCATCTAGTTCATCTTCCAAACCGAATGCTTCGTTTCGTTCCAAAGATTCACTGGTGAGGTCAATGCTATTATAATCATCAAAAAACAACCGCCAATCAAAAGTTCCCAGGTCGTTTTCGAAGTCTTTCCATAAATAGTCATCGTTATAACTCAACTCGAAATAGCTGTCTACTGTATCCGCTAATTCGGGATCATGCTGGGTAACATACCGATGAAATTCCTGATATCCTGTCATTAATCCATGGTGCAAGTCAAAGCCATTTCCAATAATATACAATCCAGCCATTATTATACTTTTCTTATACAATCAGGGATTATTAATCGGAAAATCTATCAGTGCACCCAATTCATATGCGATATCTTTGGTGAGTTTGGAAAGCGGACGGCGATAAAAATCAATTTCCTCGAAAAACTTTCCATAAGCAATCCTATAAGCGTCTGCCTCTGTCAAATTAAGCCTGCGAAAAGTTTTCTGTGTCATTTTCAAATATTGATCATTGGTCTGCTTCCGTTTGAAAATGATATCTCTAACTTCATCTTTGTGATTTTCATATAGCTTTTCCAGAAAAAACATTCCAATATTGCCGTCAACCTTTTTCTTAAGATTTGAGTCAGTGGGATCTCCATTGTATTTTAGATCGATAATGACATCATCGGTTAGGCCAACAGATGCCGTATAACTTTGCGGCCGGTAGCTAAATCTCATGAGCGCATGTTTAGGATTTAACAAGTAGGGACTGATATGGGTTTTATAAGACGTATTCGCAGAGCCTTTGATGCTGGCATTGCAAACCGCACAACTTGGGATCAGGTTGTAGAAAGATAAAGCCAATAAAGGATGGTATTTTTGTGGAAGAAAGTGATCCAACTGTGGCCGTGCGACTTTTTTGCCTCCAACAACCGAGATGGTAAAGGTGTACTGCCGATTACAGTAAGGGCAACAGCTCAGACCAATGGCAGTAGTGAGTTGATAGGGCCCCCAAGGCTTATCCGCCGCTAACTTAGTAAACCAATCATAGTCGAAAATCTTTTCCTGCAAATACACCGAGTCTACGCAGCGTTTTTTAATTGCCTGATATACATTTTCATTGCGAACCACGTTATTATTAAAGTCCATAGTCATCAACACCACGTAGCGCTTTTTTAATTCTTTAAGTGCTGAAAGGACGGCAGGTAAATTATTAACTGCTGATTTTCTGTTCGCAGCAGGCTTAATCAGGTGATAACCATTTACATTAGCAATCTTGCTGCCGTCTTTAAGAAAATGGTTTAGCAATGATTTACAGTGGTCACAGCGGTACAACGTTTTTAAACTCTGTACTTTTGCCTGAACTGCTGAGTCTGGAATATGTTTTCCAGCAATACTTTCCAGATACTCAAAAATCCCGATGTAAAAATCGATATTCTGGCAGACCCTAAGTTTTACCCCATCGAGATGCTGCTTTGCGACACCTGCGATTCCAGTATTACATTCATTGATCCCTATCATGGCTTTCTCAGGCGTTTAATTCTTTCTTCCAGGTAGTTGATTTCGGCTTCAGCGATTTGATTATCTTCAAAAACTTCCTGATACATCTCAAATAGTTTCCCCCTGACAATATAATCTCCTATACTCGTAATGATATTCAGGCATCTTGATTTATCCTGATCGCTAATGTTGAACTGATTGAAAGTGCCTGTCCGCTGTTTCAGCTGTCTCCATAAGTTTAAATCATCGATTACGCGATTGATCTCAATTTTTGCGAATTCTCCGATGGTACCATCGTTCAAAAAGAAGCTGGTCGCAAGCAAATCGTGGATATTGGCACCAAAGGTTTCAAACGCTTCAGATGAAACAATCTCTGTAAAACCAGATTTTCCACGCTGCAATAGTAGCACATGCTCAGAGGTAAGGTCAGACAACAAATATGGACTGTGCGTTGAAAAAATCAGCTGATATTTCAAATCCTCTTTTCTTCTGTTTAAAAAATCAAGTATCCATTTAAAAAATAGTTTGCTCCAGCTTGGGTGGAATCCTGCGTCTCCTTCATCGATAAAAATTGCGAGGTTTTTCTTCATTTGGTCTTCACCGGAGTAGAGCTTAATGGCTTCATCCAATCGGGAAAATAATGTGAGAAACCCCTGCTCACCGGAACTAAAAAAGGACGGAAAACGGCAACTACTCAATCGCCTGACTCCCCCTTCTGGATGGGTGTTCATAAACTCATGTTCAAGTTTTAGCAAGCGACTCAGCAGCGGACGGCCATTCTCATCGTTGGGAATATGCATACTATCAATTAACAAAAACCTCCAATCTTCAACACGGTTTTCATAGTATGAATACATGCTGTACGGCTTATAACTAAAACCCTCCTTATACCTGGCCATAGCAGACAGCTGAAGATGCAGATCTGCCAATTCCCTGATTTTCCCGGACAATTCCTTCAAGCCTGTAGGTAAGACATTGTCATAGACGAAAGCTGAAATATCCGCAGAGCCAAAAAATTTCTCGTAAAGGATCGCTGCTGCCCTGATTAAATTCAATCGGTATAATTTTTCAGTTAGCTCCTTACACCTGACACTTTCCATGTATAACATCAGTTCATGGTCCCTATAATCAACACCGTAAAATTGATGTATCTCATCAAAAAGGTGCCCTTGGATCTCATCATAAAATCTTGTCTGATTATAGTCCGAACCTTCACTAAATCTCAACCACCGATTATTGTAGGAATACGCCGACTTCAAGGTGACCAGCTTTGGACCATTAAATGGGATCTTATCGAAATTCTCCAGGTAGTATTTTACTTGTTTGTGTTCTTCTTCAAGTGAATAGATATTGGCTTCGGTGAGGGCATCCTTGGGTGGCCTGGTTTGTTTGAATTCCCGGTCACCCTGGTAGTGAGCAACGCTAAAACGGGTATCCTCGTAGAGTTGATTAACAGAGGAGATATTTTTGAGATTCACGCCCTCAAATACCGAACGAAAATCAAACAGATTTGTATAATAAATGAAACCCCCGGAAACAAAATGCCTTTTGAACTCAAATTCCAGTTTTTCCAGCGGAGACTCTTTATATGGCCGTAACCTATAGCCATATTGTTCGAGCTGAGTTAGGTTTTCAAGTTGCAGCGCCTCATGATAAAAAACATGATTATCATAACAAACAATCCCATCAAAAGTCATGTCATAACCAAACATCCCGTTGGCATATGTTGCCGTCGAAAGCAAAACGACTTGACATAAGCTACTTTTACCACTACCATTTTGACCTGCAAGTGCCGTTACCCCGGTGATATTTTGCCCGAAATCCAGCACATTGGGTCTACTTTTACTGATCGAAATCCGTTTGCCATCGTAATGAAAAACATCACCGCTGGTATTATTAAAATTAAATCCCTGATTTTGAATGGGACCATAATCCTTGACCCAAATAAATTTAAGTTCCATTGTAAAGCGTTAATTTTTTTCAATATAATGATTTTGGAACTTGAAATAAATCAGCCACCAAATAAAAAAGCCCTGCCGAATCCGGCAGGGCTTTTCACTTAAACTAGCTTCAACCGACTATTCCACATTCTCCAACCTGTAAACCGCTTTACTCCCGGCAGTGGCGGCACTCTTAATATCCGAGTAGGTCTTGAGCAAAGATGCACCAGCAGCCATATTGCCTTTTTGAGATAACGCCTCCAGTTGCTCAGCGACAGCGATCAGTTCCTTTAGTTTCACTGTTGACATAAAAAACAATTTAAAACGAATTAGAAAACACTAAATAGACACTTCCTGTCCCTTAGACTTACTCTTGCCCTGTTTCCTCTCCAGCACTTGCTGCTGTGCCTGTTTCTGTTTAGGTTCCTTTAAAAACTGCTCCCGCTTCTCCAGCTGCCCGCTCAGACTGTAAAAATTAATGTTCCCGTAACGTGGCATCGCGCGGGCCAACATTTTTGACTCCTGTCCCTGCTCATTCGAAACCGTTACCACCGGACGTTCTCCATCTTTCATCTGCCCGATAATTTGCTCCAGCTTTTTGGGATCGTCCAGTTCCTTGATCTTATAGCTGCTCAGCTCCTTTTCCAGGTTGAACGGATAGCCTTCTCCATACTGCCTGATCGAGAGGTTACCGTACTTATCACGCGGCTTATCAAACTCATAAGTATTCCAGGCTCCATACTCCTTACCTACCCTGCTCACCAGATCATCCCGGTAAGCCGAGCCGCCCATCAGCATATTGGCACTCTGGGTCATATTGAAACCCTTGCCCTGATTGATGTAGATCGCATTTTTAATCGCGTCGCTGTAATAGGTCTGCTGAAAATCTTTCGCCACATAGTCCACCTTTCCGTCCTTCATCGTCGCGACAGATAAATAATCCTTAACGCTTTTACCAATGCCCAGCTCCGCATCACCTGCCCTGCCCCTGAAATTCTCCATCGCTTGCATCGGGCTGTCAAACTTCTTGAACTGCGGCTTACCGGCCGCATCATTGGACAGCACCATATAACTCTTGCCCTCTTCCAGCGGTTTGGCCTTACTGTAAGCCAGCTCATATTTATTTAGAAAATAATACTCCGACTGGTCCGATCTTTTCAGATGCAAGATCGCCTCCATATAGCCCTTTCGCGGCAGAAGCGGAATCTACAATTACTACCACTGTAAAACTCCCTGCAAAGGAAGGCACAAAGCCGAACCGATCAATAATGAGTTTTTTGAAGAACTGGAGAGATTCCAGCCATTACCGGGAAGAGCAGAAATCTATCGCAAGATCATATGCGACCTCACCGAAGATGACAAACAAGCATTTGATAGAGAACGCAAACGGCTCATCTCCGAGATTGCCACGCAAAACGATATGCTAACCAAAATCCGGGGGATGCTGTTGTCAGATGATATCGATCAACAGGACTACAAATTCATGAAAGCCCAGTGTGATGAAAATATCCTGAGACTAGAGGCAGAATTAAAAGAACTGAAAAACTCAGTGAGTTCAAAACTTGATTTGACGACGCTGGTAGACGAGGCATTGATCAGACTGGAAAGAATAACCTAATTGTATACCTTAGGCGACATTCAGACCAAGAGGTACATCATTGGTTCGATCTACCCGGAAAAATGGCGAATTTTAGATTTCGATGGTCGAACCGCTTCGATGAACTCTGCCGCCCGTATAATATACCTGATTAACAACAATTTATAGCATAAAAAAACCGGAAAGAATCATTTGAAAAATCATCTTTCCGGCTTGGTACCGAGAGCGGGAAATTCTTCGAACAGTTGACGTATTTTCTTAAGATATTAAGAGAATCAATTAAAGATTAAAGTCGGAATTATTTCAGGCCTACAACGGCGAATGTTCATCCTATAATTTATTAGACTGCAATTTAGAGAACTTAATTATATTGGAAATCAGGCAAGTAAGATTCCTAAATTTAACAATAATCATCAACGCTATCCCCGCCTATCCATTCCAGGCCTTGCGCAAGGGTGTATTGTTTTTCCGCACCCTCCTTTGTAAAAAAGTTTCTGCGATTGGTATGGACGAATTGCCCCTTTTCAAAAGTAATTTCCGCGAGCACCCAGGGCTTAATAGCGCCACTCTCACCCGCGTTTTCGCTCATCACGTATATAGAACTTCCACCATCAATTACAGCATGTTTTACCACTAGCGAGGTGTACCACTGATTGCGGCAGAATACTTCGCCCTGCCTTAGGCTTTGCCCATAGGCTGTAATGGGGTCGTCGTATTGCTGCGGGCAACATGGAAATTCTGAAGGGGTTTTCCAGTCACGCTGTGCTGAATTTGCAGTTAACGATGGAATGGTATCTGGTTCCTGTATATCTTCATTTAAATCTGGGTCCTGCGCGTTCGATCTGCTAAAGATCCACCTGTCCAATGTCCCCATGCCGAGCATTTTGCCAGGCACTTTAACACCTTCGGCCCACTCCACCATTCGCTCATAACTTGACTTCGCTTCCTCAGCGCTGACCGTAGTCATCCAGCTGTAGTTTGGGTCCTGGAAAGAATCACGAAATTTAGCAGGGTTAGCTAAAAATTCTTCCACACTCCCGCAAATATAAGCAATGCGTGCTGCAGTAATCGGGTTAAGCAGTATGTTTTCCAGCCTGGTTACGTACCTGAGATTTTCAGGCCGGTTGTTACACCTATTGGTATCAAAATGGTCAATTACATGCCCAGTGCTTGGACGCTCCCCATGAAAGGCCATAGCTACAATCTGGTGAACGCGGACAGAGCACATTTCAGGATAGCCGGTTTTTGCATTTTGTTTTCCAAAAGTCCAGGTATTATCTGCTGCACGGGTGCGCAGGCTGTTACCCGGATGACGTAACACCGCACCATTGTCACGAACAGAATACCGCTCGTATTTATACATACAATCTACCTCGCGTATAAAATCATCAATGCAGTATCCGACAGTCATAATTTCTCAAATTTACTTCTCTTAAGATTATTAATATTGTTGTATTAAAGTTGCGTATCAATTGATTGCTAATATAAATTTTATTCCGCTTCATCGTGAAATCCAGTTGAGAATCCGAAATAAGAATGTCTGTATACTAAAATTGAATTCTAATACAGTTTTTTAAGCCTTCATAGACTGAAAGAATGTTTAAATGTGGGCAAAGCAGTCAATTTCGCAAAAGCACGCATTCAAGGTTTCAGTGGTAAATAGAAGGCATGACTTAATCAGAAAGTGGTTCAGAAATCTGACCGATAACGAATTTACCGTGATCGAGTACCTGGAAATCGGCAATTGTTTCCAGATCGAGGACAATGGAGGTACGAATCAGGATTTTGGCGTCCTGTTCGCTCAACTGGATCCCTGCATCTGTGATGCGCCATTTATCTGGCTCGTTCAGGTACTTCTGATTGACCAACTCCTCTGAAACAAGCAGCACATTCACCGCAAGTTCCCTTTTGAACCAGCTATCGTCGGTTTTGTGCAACATTCGAAAGGCGGCGGCAAAATCGCTGACAACGACCTTATTTTTTAGGCGTAGGCTGTAGGAAGAAAAAAGCGGGATACCGTCGAAGGTGCCCACGACAAAGAAAGCGATATTATCGGGATTCAGTGCAAGATCATAATGACTGGCGTAAAGTTCCGAGCTCAGAAAAGCATCATCCTTATACATATACTGGGGCTCCAAAAAGACCATGGTAGGCTCGGTTCCACTTTCCCTAAGCTGGGCGATGCATTCGTTAAGGGTTTCCAGCATAGTTTTACCCTGTAAAACGACAGGATCGGCCTGGCCGATCACCTCCATAAATAGATTGTCTTCCCATTTGCCGACACTTCCCCCAAGCTGCTCCATACCATAGATCGGCGAGCCGTACTCACCATCGATGAACATGATCTTCCCCTTGGCCAGAAAGGTATTCTGACCGATACGTTTTAAAAGAATGTCCTCTCCACTGACGTCCAAAATGTTGCCGAAATACGAAAAGACCCTGCGGATCCTAGTCTGTGCCAACCATGCGGCGCCCATCTTAGCCTTGAACTCTAAGATAAGGCCTGGATCCAAGGCGGCAGCAGCAATTGCCTGCTCCCTTACGCCGATCACGCTTCTTTTGGCCAGGGCAATCGAACCCAGTAGGCCGGCTGCCCTTAGGTTAAAATCCTCTAGGTCCTCCAGTCGCAAGACCCGTTTCCATTTCTCAAAATCCTGACGGAGCCCTTCGATATCCTGAACCACTGCGTCGTAGAAATAAGGCATGTTCTCCATAAGCTCAGGGCTGACCTGGCTGGTATTGAAATACGCATTGTTTGTCCTTATTCTATCGATCACAAACCCTCGAGTCATCCAGTTGACCGGCATGGGCGGGTAATAGACTTCACTTTCAGGCCGTTCCTTATAGTCCCAGCGTTCCCATCCCATATAGGATCTCAAGTCTGCGGTACGGAAGAACAAAATATCCTCTATCTCTTTGTTTGGATCATAGCCACCGATATTCTCGGTCGCCTTCAACAGTTCGGCAAGTATACCTTGTTCAATAACATCCTGTTCAAAAAGTAGCATAAACCAGTATTTGATGGCCGCAATGGGCTGTCTTTTGTAACGGTCAAAGGCGGCAGCGGCCTGGATCTCTGAGCGGATCCTACCGATCTGGGCAGTGTGTATCCCGTTTGGGTTATCAGTTTCCATTTCCCGAAGACGGATCTCGTCCCGGGTGCTGTGGCTAAAAACATCTTGGCTTAAGTGGCCGTACCTTTTAAGCGAACCTTTCAGCATTAACCAGTCCTGGTTGAGGATCTGGAAATAGAGCAACCTGTTGAAAGTGTCGAAAGCTTCGTAATAGTAAGCGTCAATGTCCTGGTTACCGATATGGGTCTTTCCCATCAAACCGATATAAAAATCAATGATCTCCTTCAAATGCAGGGAAAGTTCGGTGGATATTTCATTCACCAGGGATTGGTAACTGGAGCTGCTTTTGTGCTTATGGGCAATCCGCGAATACATCCTGGAGGGAAAAGCGATGAATTCCTTAAAATATTTGATTTTGTTATGGGCGATGCTGTCCCGCAGGATATCCCTAAAAAAACTGATAAATTCGTAAACCGTAGACGAGTCACGGCTATCAATGGCTTTGTTCATCGATTCCCATGCACTTTCTGCAAGTCCCTCGGTAATATCCAGTCCTTTCATCAGCCGTGCTTCATTTGTAGTTCGAACATCTTATGATAGACCGCCAGCACTTCAGCTACCTTCGCATGCTTCCCTTCGGCGCTGTATTCGTTGAGTTTGCCTGCAAAATATGACCGGTATACCTGCGACTGGCTGACGAGCTTTGAGGGCTGCCGGAGTGTAACACAGCCAGAAAGATCCATAGGGCGTTTTACAGAGCGGCCAATATTCGGGCTGATGAAAGTCGCATGGCCGCTGGTCAGCAGGTTAAGTGACATCGCCACCGTGTAGACCTTCGGCGTGCCGGTTTTATCCTTGACAAGTTCCTTTGACAGTTTGGACAGGTTCATATCGTATACCAGCTTTTCCAGTTTCGGCGCATCTTGATCGGGTAGCTGCCCAAAGGGAACCTGCCAGGCGCTAACCACATGCTGTTGCATCAGTTGGAGAAATGACTCTAGGCTATACTTGTGCAGCAAGCCGATGCGAAGGTTTTTACGGGCTTCGGTAAGGAGTTCAATGGTCAAAATCGCCTGGATAGAGGTGGCATTAGCAAACTTGATGATCGTGCGGAACAGGTAGCCGATGCCGAAAAGGATAAACAACGCTAAATAAGTTCCGGCAAGTACGAACTGTTCAAAAATAGGTCTGGGCAGGGAATCTCTTAAAGTAGAGATCACGATCAGGCAGCAGATCACGCTTAGTGTGTAGTAGAGGATCAAATAAAGCCTAGACTTGATAAACAGCAGTTGATAGGTCTGGTTATCCTTGATCGCCAAGTTGCCCAAAAGCAAACCGATCACTGCCAGGGTCATACTGATGATGGTCGCCACGTTCGATGTACGCTGATCGATCAGCGTGGCAGCGGTCTTATCCGAGAACGTTACGAAGGTAAACCACCCGAACCGCAGAAAGGTAAACAACATGAGCAATGCCAGGACATGAATCAGTACCAGCCACCACTTGTCCCTTTGCGACAGAAAACCAAGATAGGCCGATACAAAATTCAGCCGGGGCGGCATCAATTCGCTATGATCTTTGGCGATCTTAGAAAGGGTCAGCTTTCTTAAGGAAGAGGTATTTTTGGAAAACATCGTTAATTTCTAGCCACAAGATACCAAAAAGAGTCCTAATTCAGGGTATCTTTTACCCTATAGCTAACAAAATTTCACACCTGCCTCCGATTTGCCTGTTGGCAATGCGTCATCATCAATATTAAAGTTTATTACAAACTCTAAACTATGGCTTTTCCCAAAGCGGACCATCACTTCCGGAGATAGGCAGAATCCAAGCCTCAAAACCCTCGTAAAATTTCAATCGCAAAATCTGATCATGAGGGTCAGTTTCCTCACTACTGATAAATACAAACTGAAAAATGTCTGGATTGGTTCCCTCGTAGTTGAGTAGGTGATCGAATTCTTTAGCTTCCTGTATCAAATTGCTTAGTAAATCATCTGTATCCTGATCTTCGGTAAGGAGAAATTCTGTTGCAATGTTTAATGCTCTGTTCCATGGCGTTTTGTACTTCCAAAAAAAAAGAGCGTATGCGATTTTAGACAAAATGAAGTCAATACGCTTCCGATCAATTTTTAAAGCATAGGTAGACGTAAGCTCATCTTTTTTTTCCTGAATTAGAACTGTCTTTCTTACCCCAGTTGTTTCAACCATTAACGCTGGACTATGGTTGAAAGACGAAATACCTTTGTCTTTGAAATGATCTAATGCCACTGTATTATTGCCTAATGACATAACAATCACGTTGCGCACGTATTCATCATCTTTTGAAGTGTCTTCATTGTGCTTGGCACATGAACGGACAGTAATCAACTGGTTTCTCTTCCCCTTCGGAAAGAAACCTCGAGCGGGTGCATGCTCATCTGATGTAGATGGTTCACCACAGATATAACAATTCATAATAGCAGTCAAATTTGGATTACAATTTACAAACAATTCCATTAAATAAAGGGTCGTCCGCTTTGCATGCTTTGGGAATAGTGAAGAAACAATCAAACTTTTCATTATTCGGCATTCTAAAACATCAGATAGAATATCCTTTATTATCAGGCTTGCTTTAAAGAAAGCCTATTCTAAACTGAGTTATCATTATTTGTTTAAAACAAATTGAATAATGATTTGCAGTAAGGCAATAATACCTGTTAGAACAATGGAATATTTCGCATAATCTACCGCTTGCTTTGACAACCTAGTTGCTTCTAATGATTCCAGTCGGGCTGATTCTGCACTTTCCTTTGCTTGCTGTAAGGATTCATAATTTAACAAATAGACGTATGCTTCAGGCTTTAAATAAAATAGTCCTTCATAATCTCCACTTTTTCCTTTTTGGGGTCTATTACCTTCCCCATCCAAGAAGTAGTAAGCGAATAATTGCTGCAATTGACTGTCATAATAAGTTATCCTATGGTTGGGGTAAAATCTTAGGTCATTTTGACTCACATATTTAAATATCGCTTCATAATTGAATCCTTCCAAGGTACTGGCATAGGTAAGAATTTTGATATAGGCTCCGTCCATAAATTGATTTTCGATTAAAATATAAACTTAGATATTTTTGTGGGGAGACTTTGATTTTTCTACAAGAGGCTCTTGAACTACACAAAAGCGCTTGGTTCGTTGAATATATCACGCTTTAGATCATTATAGCTATTCTCAAAATTATCATCATTCCTGATATCCAAATGGATATATTGTTGCATAAAGCTGGGTATGCTCTCTTCTATCGAACCCTTTCTTAACACGGGTATTATTTTATCATTGGTTGTCTGATTTAAATACAGTCCGGCATTCATAATGGAGTATTCGTATCCTACTCCACCTTTCCTGTTATCAGCTTTCAGTTTATAATTTGGCGTAAAAACGATTAAAATCTTGTCTGCCGTACTGATTGCCTGTTCCATTGTATATTGCATCGCTGCACCAGTCCTTAATAAATAACGGTCAAGTTTTACGTCGACGTTGTCCTTCAGTAGCCTATTTGCTAATTGCAGCACCCAGTTTTTATGGTTTTCATCATCCCAGGAATAAGATATAAATATTACGGGCTTTCGGTCATGCTGATCCTTTACAGGCTCTTTTTCCTTTGAATGTTTGTTAAATAGCAATAATTCGATATTTTCGACGCGGTGCTCATCATAAGGACGTATGATATTCAATATTTCGGTTATGACTTGATTTCTAACTACAGGTGTCAGATCTTTCAAGATGTCAAAATAGTAAATCCTCCGTGTGGTACTTTTCCCTTGCCTATTCCGCTCGTCTATATATTGTTCGTAATTTGCAAAATACGGCAGGAACTGGCGTACTAGGTTAATAAATCTAGGACCAGAAAAATACGTTGCGGCATCCCCCCTGACATCAACCAGCTCAAACAATCTATTGTAAATTTCTAGCCAATTGTCTGGAAGAACGTTATCCAGCCTGCCACC
>DATFQH010000436.1:0-7164 GCA_035264385.1 Pedobacter sp. | reverse complement strand
GCCGTTCAGGTCAATACCTTCCACAACGACCCTGTAGATACCCGTACCATCTGCATTGTAGAAGCTGACCGTACCTTTTCCATCCGCCTGCGTGGCTGCATTTGGGTTCCAGTAAATGGTCGTTCTCAGGTCCGGAGTGCTGCTTGCCACCTCATACTTTGGTGAATAGAATTCCCTCGGTGAGTAAAATCCTTTAGGCGAAAAGGTCACAATACCTGGTGTGAAAGAAGAAAGACCCGAAATGCCTCCTCCTCGCTTAGTAGTAATGACGAGTACACCCCCGCCACCCCGCATGCCATAGATGGCCGTATTGCTGACTGATTTTAGTACCTCTACGGTTTCTACGTCAAATATATTGATGTTATCGAGAAAATCGGGCTCTACGTTCATTCCGTCTATGACGATCTGCATCGGCGTATTCCCATTTCTCAACAGATATGCCACTCCGCTCCTGATCATCAGACCGGCAACTCTCCCTTGCAGACATTGTGAAAGTGTTACACAGTTCTGAAGCTGTTCTGCAGTAATTATTGCGTCGGCATTCCCGGCACCGTTCAGATTCGAAGAATTCTTTGCCGGATTTTTCTTCTGTACAATATTCACCTCTTTCAGAATAATGCTTTTTTCCAGCAGTCCGCGCCGGGTCATTTCATTAAAAAAGTTGTCACTCTGTCTCAGATAGGAGGATAAGGCTTCGTTCACATTAACCTCAACGTCGCCGCTATTTTTGTTTTTGGTCACCACCTGACCTGCCATTACATCCAGTTTTATATCTACATGCTTCTTGTTCTTCGCATTTCTGGCCTGAACTATAAATTTTGTGCTATCGTTAAATATCAGGTTGTCGAAGCTGAATTTTCCCTGCGCATCTGATATCGTATCCATTGCGAATACTCCACCTGATGAAGAAAACAACATGATCTTACTGTTGGGTGAAGGTTTGCCTCCGTACGTAGTCACTGTGCCACTAATCTTCAGTACCTTTTCAGGTTCAAACCTGATGTTAGGGGGAAGATTGTTGATTACATTTTTCCATAATATTCTTCTCCACCCTTGTGTAAGCATCAGATTGTCCAGATCCCGGCTAGTCTTCTCATCATCTTTCAGGAAATAATAATTGGGCTTTTCTATGTATCCGATAAGATCTGAAGTGAGAAGCAGGCTGGTAAATATGTTGCTTTCACTTTCTTCGTCGGGAATTACGGCTGCTGTATTGGTTACCGAAACGGAGAAAGAGCCGGACACAGGCTTATTGTCTGATGATGCCTGAAGACTGAGTTCCATTTTGTCACGTTTGGCATAGCTCTGCCGGTCAGCGGATACCTTCAGGTCTATCTTACCCGAGCTGTTATTTACAAATACCAGTCTTTCACAGATGGGCTGATTCGCAGCAGAAAAAAGTGTAAACTGAATAATGCCCGAAGGGAGGTCTTTTTTGGGAATAGATGTAGTAACGACTTGTTTCAAAGATTGAGCCTTAGATACAAAATATACATTACCATTATTTTGAGCCACAAGCTTGAGTTCTCCCGTGCCTGTCTTATCTTCTGTCATCATGACTTTGGCCACAATGTTTTCAGTGGTACTGCTCACTGTCAGAATGTACCCGCGAGGCAGCGCTTTGGGAAGATTGAAAGTGCCTTCCGAGCCATCCTTAAATTTAACTTTGGCGGTATATACCTTTCCGGATTGCGCATTCAGGACGAAATTACCCATGCCCAAATGTGTGGTGCTGAATTTATTGACCTCTTGTCCCGTGTTGTCTATAATGATACCTTCGACATCCTCGCCCAATCCCGAAGCATTAACGGCCTTGATGCCAACCTTAACGGGCAGGTTCTCGACAAGATTACCACTTTCCGGAAAGAACTGCACATCGACACTGTTCGATGTTGCCTTGATTGGAATTTGCTTGATCACCTTCTTTTTATCAGGTAAGTTCAGCGTAGCTATTATTTTGCCCGACTTATACAGTGTGGGTTGTGTATTCAGGAAATTAATATTAATCCGGCCCTGCTCGTTGGTAACGACCTTAGCTTTCACAATACTTCTAAAATTCAGCTGTACTTCATAGCTTACCTCACTGTGCGCATAAGGTTTGCCATCTCTGTCGGTGAAGCTGATTGCGGCATTTACCTGCTCTGCAGTATTTTGCCTGCTGTAGGCATAGGTAGTATTGGTAAATACGGTATTTGCCCAGGAATTACCAATTTTTATGGTCTTGTCGAAGAAAAACTCTGTGCCCGCATTCCGCATCCATTGGGTATAAGCCCTGATGCGGTAATTGCCCTCTGTTAGTGAATCCGGTAATTTAAAATCGCCCCAGGTGACACCCGATACCATTGGCAGTTTGATCTGCTTTTTAATAGAATCTTTTTCATTGATCAGCTCTACATACAGGGCGCTGCTAATGTCAGACAACCTGGAAGTTTGGGCATTGGTTACGTAAGCTTTAAACCAGATATCATCTCCGATTGCATAATACGGTTTATCCAGATGCAGGTGTACCTTTTCCTGCGGATATTTTTCATTGTAGATTTCCAGTTTTTTAAGCAGTGCGCTAAATGGGTCATCATCAGTTCTATAAGCAAGTATGACGATGATGAGTATGAATAACAGGGGGAGGATCGACTTACTTTTCATAAGTAATAAATAATCCCTGAATATACTAAAACTTATTCTTCCACATCATGCTTTCAACTGGTTTTGTGGTTTTGTTGTTGTATTTGGCATTGCTTTTAACATTGTAAAGCGTTTCAATATCGCCTTCAACTTTAAAGTAAATCAGCTGGCCGATGGGCATGCCGGCATAGATTCTTACCGGTTGGGCGCATGAGATTTCAAGAGTCCACGTATTGCAAAAGCCTACATCACCCTTGCCAGCAGTAGCATGAATATCGATACCCAGACGACCGGTGCTGGATTTGCCTTCCAGAAAAGGAATATGCGCATGGGTCTCTGTGTATTCAAGTGTTACACCGAGATAAAGAGTGCCCGGGTGGAGCACATAACCATCTTTCGGAATTTCGAAATGCTCGATCTTGTTATGTGCTTTCGCATCAAGAATCCTATCCTTGTAAGTCGCCAGATACTTGCCCAGGTGAACATCATAAGAGTTCGTACCAAGACATTCAGGATCAAAAGGTTCTATGATAATAGTTCCTTTGTCTATCTCCTCTAATATGCGTTTGTCAGAAAGTATCATTGTTGATTATATTGTTATTTGAGGGTCATGAAGCTTACAAAATTTGCGTATTGAACCTTATAACGATTAGTTTTGCAGGTAATAAGTATTTGGACGAAATTATGATTAATTTAAGATACTTTTGCATAGTTTTCTAAAATAGAGATGCCCGTAGTTTTTAATAAAGATATTGACGAGAATACCACACTCGCCGTGTGGAAAATCGAAGAGACTGAAGAGCAATTGATGTCAGGACTGCAACTGAAACAGCATGAGCTCGATATCATTTCGTCCCTGAACAATGGAAAGCGTTTGCTGCACTGGCTGAGTACCAGGGTATTGCTTCGCACTATGTTAAACACTACCGAGTATATCGATTGCAGGATGGATGAGCATGGTAAACCTTATCTGCCCAATCTCGGTTATCACATCTCACTGAGCCATTCTTATGATTATGCTGCGGTTATTGTCGGCAAGACCAGGCTGGTTGGGGTAGATATCGAGCTTATCAAACATAAAATTAAAAGTATAAAGCATAAATTCCTTTCTGATGCTGAGCTTGCGCAAAAGCAGATCGGAGACAATATAGAAGGCCTTTATGTCTGCTGGTGCGCTAAGGAAGCCATCTATAAGTGGAATGGAAGGAAGGGACTCGAGTTTAAGCAGGACATCCACATTAAGCCCTTCAAGCTCAAGAGGCAGGGTCGGCTGAATGCCATTGTGGATCTGCCCGAAGGTTCAAAAGAACTAACAGTAGAGTATTTCAAAACCGGCAATGATTACATGCTGGGATATGTAGTGGGGTAATGCCTTGCACAGAGCATGAACAGATGAACAAGAGCGTTGAATTTATGGACTGGGGACTTATTGACTATCAGGAAGCCTGGGCAGCACAAGAAGAGTTGTTTGACCAGACAGTTGCTGTCAAAACCCACAACAGGACTGATGGTACTGTGCTGGATACACCCAATTATCTCATATTTTGTGAGCATCCGCACGTTTACACCCTGGGTAAAAGTGGTCATCCGGAAAACCTATTGCTGGATGAGCAAGGATTAAACGACAAACAGGCTACTTATTACAAGATCAACCGGGGCGGAGATATTACCTACCATGGGCCCGGGCAGCTGGTCGGTTACCCTATTTTAGACCTCGACAATTTTTTTACAGATATTCACCTATATCTTCGTACACTGGAGGAGGCCATCATATTAACACTTCGCGACTACGGCATTGAAGCGGGCAGATATCCTGGTTATACCGGCGTCTGGCTGGATGCTGATAATAAAAAGGCACGGAAGATCTCTGCCATGGGTGTACGTTGTAGCCGCTGGGTCACCATGCACGGATTCGCCTTTAACGTAAATGCCGATCTGGATTATTTTAAGAACATCATTCCCTGCGGAATTGAAGATAAAGCCGTTACTTCCATGCAGGCAGAGCTTGGCCGTGAACTTAATATGGAAGAGGTAAAAGAAAAACTCAAGGCCCATATCGGCGTACAGTTTAAAATGGATCTGCACTAACATCTGCGTCTCTCCACTTTGCGTAGGTAGCAATATGAAATTTTTATCTGTATTATTAAGTTTATTGTTATTATTGGCCTGTAAAAAAACTGAGTCAATGGAGGAGCATCCCGAAGCCCAAAACGATCCCGAAAAAATCAACTACCTTGCGCTTGGCGATTCCTATACGATCGGAGAATCTGTAGAACAGCTGCAGAACTTTCCGCATCTGCTTGTGGATCTGCTGAGTAAAAATGGATTGGGGGTCAATCCGCCGAGGATAATCGCGCGGACAGGCTGGACGACAGGTGAGCTGATCACAGCTATTGAAAATAGCGGACTTAGCGGAAAGTTCGATTTTGTGACGCTGCTAATCGGGGTTAACAATCAGTACCGCGGACAATCTCAGGAAACTTATAAAAAAGAATTCAGGCAATTGCTTCAGGTTGCGCTCAACTATGCAAGTGGCAATAAAGAGCACGTCTTTGTGGTGTCGATACCAGATTGGGGTGTAACGCCTTTTGCCCGCTCAGCCGGCAGGGATCAGGAAAAAATAGGAAAGGAAATAGATGCCTTTAATGCCATTGGGAAGCAGGAAGCAGAGGCTCTGGGCATCAGCTTTACCGACATAACTCCTGGTTCCAGACTTGCAGCGTCAGATTTGGGCCTGATCGCATCGGATGGATTGCACCCTTCAGCCAAAATGTATAAGGAATGGGTAGAGGCCTTAGCGCCGGATGTGTTGAAAATCTTAAAATAATTTAATAAGGATACTGTTTCATTTTTAATTTAAAAAATCTACTTTTAAACAACCGTTAGATTTTTAAACTAAATAAACTGAATTAATCATGGAAGATCAAAATCCGCAAGACAAGTCATTCGGACAGCCACCTGTAGGTGGAGGGCTAACTCCTCAACCCAAAAATTGGCTGGTAGAATCTATCTTAGTTACTATCTTTTGTTGTCTGCCTTTTGGTATTGCCGGTATCGTTAATGCTGCCAACGTTAATAGCAAGTACGCCGCCGGCGATTATGCCGGGGCACAGGCTTCGTCCGCGGCTGCGGGAAAGTATACTAAAATCGGCTTTTTTGTAGGAATTGCAGGCGCTGTTCTGTACGTCGTATTTGTCTTCGTATTGGGATTGGGTGGTGCCTTAATGGGTTCATAAACATCGATGAAATTACGGTACATTCTGGGTTTAATATTAACAATTGGCCTTTCAATTTTATATTACCGATATAATCCCGGAGTGTACCATTTCTTTCCGGAATGCCCATTTCATAAGTATCTGCAATTAGACTGTCCGGGTTGTGGTTCTCAAAGGGCCGTTCATGCTTTGTTGCATGGTAACGTGAGGTCAGCATTAGATTATAATGCCTTCCTTGTAATCAGCCTTCCATTTTTACTTATTCATCTGTTCTTAAAAACTGCCTCTTATCTGACCGGGAAGGATTATGTATGGAAGATCTGGTACCAGCCAACCGTCCCAAAGGTTATTTTTATCTTTGTAATGGTTTTCTGGGTTGCAAGAAATATACCTCTGTCACCTTTTATCTATCTGGCCTCCTGATATTTTGACTAGGCCTGCGCTGTGATATAATTATAATCCTTAATCACCGTCTCCAGGAATTTAAGGTCATTCATTCCTTCTGGTTTATTTACCCTCAGCATCGAAATGATCTTTGACGCCATTGCGGCCACGAGGTCTGGATTATAGGTTTTATAATAGGTAGCCAGCACTTCATGAACAAGTTCTATATCTCTGTCGCCAAGCTGGTGTACATCCGCAAAAACCGGCACATAGTCAATGCTCTGTAGCTGGTGAAAGGCGATGTGGTCATAACTGGTCTGCTGAGCTGTCCTGATCATGACCGTACCTGCAACAATGTCGCCGATCCGCTGTTTTTTTTCAGAAACCGCGATGCATATCAGCCCGCCAACCTGTGCTGTAAGTACAAAGTCTACGAGTCTGAACAGCCAGCGGATAAAGTACTGCCCTAAACTAGCCTGATTGCCGTCCAGACTGATCACTCTGATTTTCATCAACCGCTTCCCGATGCTTTGACCATTCATAAAGATCTCACAGATCAGGTTGTAAAAAACATACGCACCTGCATAAACCCCCAAAATAATGGATATGACAATGGAAGCGTCTGCAGCAAACGAAAGTAGGCCGAGTACAATAAACAAGATATACAGCACAAAGAAAACCGCAAGATCGATTAATCTGGCTACGATCCGCTCTCCAAGACCGGCAACAGGATAATCAATCGCAATGTGCTGGCTGGTATTTACCTTAATTGTTTCCATATGCTCAAACTTAAGAGAAAAGTGCTTAAGTTTTATGCTTGTATAATTACTTTTTGTTGCTATTTTAACAGAAAATTAATTCTCCGGTTGTTGTTATGAGAGAGGCGCTGTTTGTAAAACAAAATTCCGAAAAGTGGAAGGCTTACGAGCAATCGCAGGCTGTT
>DATFQH010000435.1:0-3814 GCA_035264385.1 Pedobacter sp. | reverse complement strand
TGACAGCTATGTGCGTATAAAGCTTAGCGATAATTTTGCGGGAAATGTTTGGGTGCTCAAAGGGAGTAAACCTATATTTCAAAAATCATATGGACGGGACCATAGGGGCATGGAAAACAATCCTCAAACACCATTCAATCTGGCTTCAATGGGAAAGATGTTCACAGCGGTTGCCCTGCTAAGGCTAAGAGAGCAGGGAAAGGTGGACTTTAATGATACGGTGGGCAGATTTCTCCCACAGTTGAAAAACACTTGGGTTAAACGCTTGACTATTGGCCAACTGCTGACCCACACTTCGGGAATGGGAGATTATTTTGAGACAGAACTATTCCTACAGGTGAAAGACAGTCTGAACGTTCCAGGTGATTACCTAAGGTTTATCGAGGTGGACAAGCCTTCCTTTCCAGCGGGGACAGATTTCCGGTACAGCAATACCGGCTTCAGTTTGCTGGGAATAATTATAGAGAAGCTTAGCGGAATGACCTACCGGAAATTCCTTAATTCCTATATTTTAACCCCGTCAGGAATGCGTTCAACTGTTCCAGGGAATGGAGATGGTGGCGGTTTTTCGACAAGTCAGGACCTTGTACGCTTTGCACTTGCACTCACCAGGAGAAAGCTTTTGGGACCTGAAGCTACAAAAATGTTCTTCGCACGCAGCCCTGCACACAATTATGGTTATGGTTCTGAGCATCATCTATTAGGCCCGGAGCACATCGTAGGCCACAGCGGAAGCCTGGAGAATCTAAACAATGAGTTCAATATCTATACAAAATCGGGCTATCTGGTGGTGATACTTTCGAATACCGCACCTCCCTTTGCACACCACCTTTCCAACAAAATCAAGGGTCTGTTAGTGAGCAAATAGCAATGTATCACCTAAAAATTGAGCATTCACAAAAAGAATTCGGACAACAAAATTTCGCAATTGCGCCATCAAAATGCATCCTGACTGAAAATAAGTTAAGCTACCGTTTTGCAAACCTGGAAGACAAATAATCAAGAATGCTGCCAGCCAGCAGCGTTGCTGCGCCGATCTCAAAAAGCAATATGTAGGAATGCGCTCTGGAAAAAATAAATGACAACAGATATGCCGTGGCCGCGTGCGTAATGGAAAACACTACTGTCATGCTGCTCCAAACCTGTTTTTGGTGCGTAGGTCCCGCTAATTCAGCGGTCCTACCTGCCGCCAGCGAACTGATGCCCAGCGCCAGACTACCTACAAATACGCTCGATAATGCCAGACTCCAAGTTGCCGTGGATGCCAGAGGCAAAATTACGCCGACCGCTTTAACCAGCAGACTGATGCGAATGCTTTTTGCAAATCCGATCTTGTCTGCAACTATGCCGGTCAACACCGGCCCCAAGGCTGCAGCCAGACCTAGCAGTACCCAAAAACGTGTAGCATGCTCAATTCCCCGGTGCAGTCCGGTGCTGACAAAATCAACCCAGAAAACAGTATGTGGAACAAATCCGACTGCGTTGCAGGCATAGGAAAGAATAAGAAAAATGATAGCCCCTGACCATAACAATTTTGTACCGGAACTTTTATTACCCGGGGCTGCAGGCACATGTTTCTCATTACTCCCCTGGGGCCAGCCCCGCCAGACCAGTAAAGTTAAGGCAAAAGCTATAGCGGCGAAAACAAACCAGGTCCTTTCCAAACCCTGTCTCACTAAAAAAGGAATAAGTGTACCGGCAAGTGCAATACCGATACCAACTCCTGAAAATATAATGCCGCCAACCAACCCTTTTCGCTCGGAAGCGGTATGCTTAAATATGGTAGGTGCGGTAAGCACCATAATGACACCACCTCCAAAGCCCGCCAATAACCGGTCGGTAAAATATAGCGGGTAAGCCAGCGGAAAGGCACAGATGACAAAAGACGCAACAATCAATAATAACATCGTACGGATCAGGGTAACCGACCCGATGTATCTGTTAAGAAAAGTTCCCGCCATTGAGCCGATGATATATCCGGTCAGGTTGGCTGCGCCAAGGTAGTCTGCCTGAGCAACTGTAAACCAATTCTGATCAACAAGCGCCGGGATAAGTGGCGGATATCCAAATCGTCCGATACCATTGCTAATGAGCAGGGTGACAAAGCCTGTCAATGCAGGTATTACGTAACTTCCAGTCAATTTTTTTGATAGCTAATTCCATAATCAAAGGTAAATCACTATACCAAACATCAAAAACAATTAATAATGATATATTTACATCATTATTAATGATTAATTATGCAGATAAATGACCTTTTGATTTTCATCGCAGTTGCCGAACATAATAGCTTCAGCAAAGCAGCAGCAGCAACACATACGGTCCAGTCTAATGTCACTGCCAGGATCAAAATGCTGGAACTGGAGTTTAATGCCACACTTTTCGCACGCACCTCCCGTTCAATCCAGCTCACAGAAGCCGGTGCGGAATTGCTAAAAACGGCTAAACAGGTCTTATTAATGATCGAGCAGACCAAAACTGCAATCAACGGCAACGAACAGTCTGTTAAAGGGGTTGTCAGGATAGGCTGTATCCACACCACGGCAGCCTTGAGGGCACCTGGAATAATACAGCATTTCGGTGAAAGTTATCCCGATGTAGAATTTAAGTTAAAGACAGGGACCTCAGCTGCCCTGGTTAAAGAAGTATTGTCATGCCAGTTGGATGGTGCTTTTGTAGCAGGCCATATAACCAACAGCCACCTTTCGGTGCAGCCCATCTTAACAGAGCGCCTGGTTATCATAACCTCTTCATTGATCGACAGCTATGAGCAACTGCAGCAAAGCGGCCGCAAGTTGAAGCTTATCGTATTCGCTGACGGGTGCTCCTACCGTAACCTTGCCCTGCGCCTTACAAAAGACTGGCCAGTCAAAAAGATTTCAGTGATTGAGATGGACACCCTGGAAGGGATATTGAACGCTGTAGAAAAGAATTTGGGAGTAACATTACTACCAGTTGCCCTATTTGAAAAACTTTACCAGTATAAAAACCTTAAAGTATTTCCCCTTCCCCGGGACGTCTCGCAAATGGCCACTGTATTCATAAAACGAAATGACATCGGTATGAGCAAAGCCTACACAGAGTTTTACCGTTCCATTGCAAACGGTTACCAAGCATGACAAGAACAATTGCATCAAAATAGAGCAGAGAAAACCCACCTTTATCCGCAGGCTAGTTCTCCATTACTAATCCGCTAACGCTTCAACCAGCTTGTTTTTTAGCAGGATCAGCCAACCCATTACAACGACAAGCACTTACACAACCAACTAAGTTGACTGAGGATAGACAGCAGGCAGTAACCTCAAACAGACCATCTCAGAACACGCCTACCAGATGTTGCCTACCACACTAACCAACAAAGAAAATATGCAAGAATTTTTTCAAATGGCGATTAAAGGTTGTTAACCTCAAACCCACCATAGCTCACCATGTCGGCGTTATGGGAAACGGTGAGCTTAAGGTTCAGCTTCTCTATGAGCTCTTTAGCATATCTGATATTCTGGTGAATGTTATTCATTCCCCTGATTTCTATTCCTTTAGCCAACAGCTTGAATTTTGTAGGCTCAAATTTGTTAATGAATTTTTGCAGGTCAGCACTAAGTTTCGTTGTATTGTTTTCCATAATATATTTTATTGCTCCTATAATGCATAAACGGTTCAAATTGTTTTACCTCAGCTTTACCTTTAACCAACTTTCAGATCAAAAGCAAAACTGATCTGTTATTCATTTTCATATTTCCTGATTTTGCTCAATGACATCCCATACTTAACAAGTTCTGTTTTGTTAATCAGGCGGGTGCGCGCACCCGCCTGT
>DATFQH010000434.1:0-18537 GCA_035264385.1 Pedobacter sp. | reverse complement strand
TGCCTTTGCAACAGACTCCTTTCCTGTTCCGCTTTCTCCCATTAGAATTACACTGTAAGAAGTAGGTGCGACCAGTTGGATTTGCTTTAAAAGCTCTTTTGAAGCGGGGCTCTGGCCAATAACAAAGTTTTCAGTAGGATTATAGCTCAGCTTGGCTGCTTTTTGCTTTGGTGTATCCTGCGAAGGCTCAGACTGGTTTACGTTAAGCGCGATTTGTGTTTCGATCGCCTTATTTATGGTATTTAATATTTCGTCAGGGTAGAGCGGCTTTGTAATATAATCGTAGGCGCCCAACTTGATCAGTTCCACAGCCAGCTTGATATCTGAATAACCTGTGATGATAATCACACCTGTACTTGGATAGCTTTCCTTGATCTTGATCAGCATCTCTTTTCCGTCCGTATCTTCGAGTCTGTAGTCACACAAAACGAGGTCATAAGAATCTTTAGCCAGATAATCCATGGCAGCAACCCCACTGGTAGCCGTTGAAACACTAAAAGAATTCCTAATCAGGAACTTTGACAGCAATAAGCCAATGTTCACTTCATCATCCACAATCAAAATTTTTCTCATATCGAAAAGGGTTAGCGCGTATTCATGAAATAAATATAAATAGTTTTTCTTTCATGGGAAATATTTTCTACAGTTTTATAAAAAAAGTCCCCATTTGTACCTTTTATCAGAACCAACTATTTACCCAGGAACATGGGTTTTCTCTTTTCTAGAAATGCAGTCACGCCTTCTCTAAAATCGTTAGTGTTGAAGCACTTACCAAATTCACTGATCTCCGTTTTAAAGCCATTTACATTGTCTATTAGTCCAGAATTAATTGCCTTAATTGCTCCGGCTACCGCAAGCGGAGCCCGCTGGGTGATTTTATGTAATATCTCCTCTGCCTTGGCAATCAGTTCTTCCTGTGGTACAACATAATTGACCAGCCCGATTTTCTCTGCATGGGCAGCTGTAAACATTTCTGCTGTGAGGATCATTTCCATAGCCCGGCCTTTTCCTACTAACTGGGTGAGCCGCTGGGTACCGCCGTAGCCTGGGATAAGTCCGAGTGTAACTTCTGGCAGGCCAAGCTTTGCATGATCTGAAGCGACCCGTATGTGACAGGCTAATGCAAGTTCCAGACCTCCTCCAAGTGCAAAACCATTTATCGCTGCAATTATGGGTTTAGGTGAGTTTTCTATAGCATTAAATACCGATTCCTGTCCGTTTTTGGCCAGTTCTTCTCCCTGCTGAGAATTGAACGCTGAAAATTCCAAGATGTCTGCTCCTGCAACAAAAGCTTTCTCTCCGGTTCCGGTTAGTAGGATACCGCTTACCTCATTATCGGATGAAGCAGATGCAATCGCTACAGCCAGCTCGGCGAGGGTCTCCCTATTCAGGGCGTTTAATTTTTGGGCTCTGTTGATGGTTAAATACAGGATACGGCCTTTTATTTCAACTAAAATGTTATGGTATTCCATGCTTTAAAATTTTCTGTTTTCAGCAACCCGGCCTTTTATATAATCTACAATTGTTGCCATAGTTGTTCCTGGCGCGAAAAGCTCGTCCACGCCGATGGCCTTTAGCTTGTTCATGTCCTCCTCGGGTATAATGCCCCCGCCGGTAAGTAATACACCTGTGAGTTTCTTTTCCTTCATGGCTGCAACTATCTTAGGGAATACAGTCATATGAGCTCCAGAAAGAATAGATATTCCTATTGCATCAACGTCTTCCTGTAGCGCAGTATTCACTACCATTTCAGGTGTTTGTCGCAATCCGGTATAAATAACCTCCATTCCGGCATCTCTCAAAGATGTGGCGATCACTTTTGCTCCCCTGTCATGGCCGTCTAATCCGACTTTTGCTACCAAAACACGTATAGGTCTGTTTAGTGTGCTGCTCATAATTTATGCGAATAGTGCTCGGTAAATGTAATTAAATTACCCGTTTTATATTAACTTTGAACTAAAATTACAGTTTTTATGAGTGAGGAAAGATCATTGAACTTTATTGAGGAGATCATTGAAACCGATTTAAACAATGGAAAATATAAAATACCAATTACACGTTTTCCGCCAGAGCCTAACGGATACCTGCATATTGGACACGCAAAAGCAATATGCCTCAATTTTGGACTTACTCAAAAATACGGGGGCTATACTAACCTTAGGTTTGATGACACCAATCCCGTAACCGAGAAGACTGAATACGTTGACAGTCAGCAAAAAGACATCAAATGGCTCGGTTTTCAATGGAAAAATGAGCTTTATACTTCCGATTACTTCGATACGCTTTATGATTATGCGGTTACGCTGATAAAAAAAGGACTGGCCTATGTAGACCACAGCACTGCCGACGAGATCGCCGAACTTAAAGGAACACCAACAGAACCCGGCAAAGACAGCCCGTTCAGAAGCCGCAGCGTAGCAGAAAATCTTGATCTTTTCAGCCGAATGAAGGCAGGAGAGTTTGCAGATGGCATATGTACCCTGCGTGCCCTGATCGACATGGCCAGCTCGAATATGTTGATGCGTGATCCAATCATCTACAGAATCAAACATGCCCATCACCATAGGACCGGCAATCAATGGTGCATTTATCCAATGTATGATTTTGCGCACGGACAAAGCGACAGCATAGAAACAATTACCCATTCAATCTGCACACTTGAGTATGTATCACACCGTGAACTTTATGACTGGCTGATCGAAAAACTGGAAATCTTCCCCTCGAAGCAATATGAATTTGCGCGCCTGAACCTTTCATATACTGTAATGAGTAAGCGCAAGCTGCTCCAATTGGTCAATGAAGGTGTAGTAAGCGGCTGGGATGATCCTCGTATGCCGACTATAAGCGGCTTAAGAAGAAGGGGCTATACTCCTGAAAGTATCCGTGAATTTTGTGAAAGGATTGGTATAGCAAAAAGAGAAAATCTGATAGAACTGAGCTTGCTGGAGTTCTGTGTGCGTGAGCATCTGAACAAAACAGCAACAAGGGTAATGGCTGTAATGGATCCCATCAAGCTGATCATCACCAATTATCCCGATGGCAAAAGTGAGATACTCACCGGCGAAAACAATCCGGAAGCTGAAGATAAGGGTGGTTCAAGGGAGATCCCGTTCAGCAATGAGCTTTGGATTGAGCGCGAAGATTTCATGGAAGAGCCTGCAAAAAAATGGTTCAGATTAGCTCCCGGCGCTACCGTAAGGCTTAAACACGCTTATATTGTAAAATGTGACACTTTCAATAAAGATTCCGATGGAAATATCACGGAGATTCTGTGTACATATATTCCTGAATCTAAAAGCGGAGAAGATTCCAGTGGCATTAATGTTAAGGGAACCATACATTGGGTAAGCATTAAACATGCCAGACAAGCTGAAATCAGAATGTACGACAGGTTGTTTACGTCCGAATCTCCTGATTCTGAAGATGGCGATTTTAAGGACTACTTAAATCCGAATAGCATCGAGGTAATAAAAACCGCTTACATAGAACCTTACCTGGCAGATGCAGATAAAGACTCCAGATATCAGTTCATTAGAAAAGGCTATTATTGCGTAGACAAAGATTCAATACCAGAAAACCTGATCTTTAACCGGACTGTTTCCCTTAAAGATACTTGGGCGAAGACAAGCAAATAAGCTGGTATGTAAAGCAAAGCACCGTGAGTGATCACTTCCGGAGCTTTGCTTTCTACATGTATTTCTTGTAAAGGTTAAACAAAATCAGCTGATCCGCGGAGGTAAGCACAGGTGTGATATCCGTTTGGACGAAGTGCCTTTTAAAGGCCGTAATCGCTGCAGGCAGATTCTTAATGTCATAACCGATAATTCTCAATGCCGCAGAAGTATCAAAATCCGGCGGTGGCATTAGTAATACCTCATCATACCATAAACCGAACTCTTTCTTTGCAAGCACCTTCCATGGAAACTTATTTGGATCAGGCTTCCTGGTAGGCGCGATATCTGCATGGCCAATAAAATTGGCTGTAGGTATATTGTATCTCCTTTTAAGTACCGTAAGCACCTCAATCAGACTTTTTATCTGTGCCTCAGGATAAGGTTCATTCCCATTATTGTCAATCTCAATTCCGATGGAAGAAGAATTCAGATCCGTGTCATTTCCCCACTTGCTCACACCTGCATGCTGAGCCCTTAGGTAATCGTTGACCATCTGATAGATCTTTCCGTCTCTTCCAATTACATAATGGGCGCTTACCTGTGTTCTTGCTAGGGTAAAGGTTTTTAGAGTCTGTGCTGCAGAATCCTGCGCAGTATGGTGAAGGATTACAAAGTTTGGTTTTCTTATTCCAAAATTAACTGAGCCAACCCACATTTGCTGATCAGTAGCCAGAGCAGAAATTTCCTGGTTAATCGGAGGAGCTGCCTTTATTGTTCTGGAAAAACCACTGGCCTGCTTTTTATAGACTTTATCCGTCGCTGCATACTTGCCTGAAGAACATGAAAAAATCAGCAGAGACAGCAGGCTTAACGCATATTGATGTTTTGTTTTATTCAGGGATATCATATTGTATTGGTTGAAGGGGTGAAATTACTATTTTTTGCTATTTTAGTCGGCATTGAATTGCTCATTATTAAAAACAATAGCTACTATTAACTTGTCTAAAACTAAAAATGAACATGAAATACATAAAAAGAGCATCCCTTTTCGTTACTGGATGTTCAATCATCGCCGGAATAGCATCATGCAACAATCCAAAGGGAAACAATAATACAAATACCAAAGACAAGGCATCCGAAAATGACAGCCTTCAAAAATATGTCGACAGCCGCCTTGGGATCTATGAGCAAGTCAAGCTCACAACAAACCTGAACAATCTTACGGCAAGCGAGCGAAAGATACTCCCCTTACTTATTCAGGCTGCCCAGGTAATGGACGAACTGTTCTGGAAGCAGGCTTATCCGCAAAGAGACAGTTTACTGAATGTGATAAAAGATGAGAATACACGATCTTTTATCCGAATAAACTATGGCCCTTGGGACAGGCTCAATGATGATAAGCCTTTTGTCGCGGGCATAGGCCCGAAGCCCAATACGGGCACGTTCTATCCGGCTGGAATGACCAAAAAGGAGCTTGATAGTTCTGGGGCTGAAGACAAATATGGTCTCTATTCAGTTATCAAAGCTGATCCGAGCGGGAAACTAATGTCGGTTCCATATGCAGCAATGTATGCTGCCGAATTAGAAAAAGCAAGTTCTCTGTTAAAGCAGGCCGCATTACTCACAGAAGAACCAGGCTTGAGAAAGTACCTGGCTTTAAGAGCCGAAGCACTTATTACCGACGATTACACCGCAAGCGACTACGCCTGGCTGGACATGAAAAACAACGGATTGGATATTATCATCGGACCTATTGAGAATTATGAAGATAAATTATTTAATGCCAGGGCCTCTTTTGAAGCCTATGTTCTGGTGAAAGACAAACAATGGAGCAAGCGCTTGGCAAAATACGTAAAGATGCTTCCGACGCTTCAACAGGGCTTGCCAGTGGCGGCAAAATACAAAAAAGAAAAACCCGGTACCGACTCCGAACTTAATGCCTACGATGTGGTTTACTATGCGGGAGATTGTAACGCAGGGTCAAAAACCATAGCCGTAAATCTTCCAAATGATGAAATGATTCAACAGAAAAAGGGAACAAGACGTTCGCAGCTTAAAAATGCAATGAAGGCCAAGTTTGACAAGATTCTGATCCCTATAGCCAAAGAACTCATTGACAAAGACCAGCAGCAGTATATAAATTTTGACGCCTTTTTTGCTAATGTCATGTTTCATGAAGTTGCACACGGCCTGGGGATCAAGAAGACCATTACCGGCAAAGGCTTTGTAAAGGACGCCTTAAAGGAACAATCATCCTGGCTTGAAGAAGGAAAGGCAGATGTCCTGGGACTCTATATGGTAACGGGGTTAATTGAAAAGGGCGAGCTACAGGGCAACATTAAACAGTTCTATACCACATATATGGCGGGTATACTGCGTTCAGTAAGGTTCGGGGCATCCAGTGCCCACGGCAAGGCCAACATGCAGTGCTTCACTTTCTTCAAAGAGAATGGCGCTTTTGTAAGGAATGAGAATGGCACTTACAGGGTCGATTTTGCGAAATTTGAAGCATCTGTAAGTAAACTCAGCAATCTGATCATTACCCTGCAGGGTAATGGAGATAAAACCGCAGTGGAAAAGGTCCAACGGGAAAAAGCAGTAATTTCACCTGAACTTCAGGGCGACCTTGACCGGCTTACAAAAAAACGGATCCCGGTTGATATCGTTTTTGAACAGGGTGCAGATGTATTGGGAGTAAAATAAACAAGAAAGGCCCCGAGAAGGGGCTTTCTACGCAATATATTTATTGATAATATCTTCCAGTTCCTGTATATCAAACGGCTTGGACAAATAGCCATCTGCACCCGCCTGTTTAGCCAGAGAGGCAACGTCATTGTTGGCAGAAAAATAGATCACTGGGATGGTTTTAAGCGTTGCGTGTCTTTTCAGCTCCCGTGTGGCATCTATCCCTCCAACATCAGGAAGCCAATTGTCCATAAAAATAATATCTGGTGTATATGCCGTCACTTGCGCAATAATATCATTTGAAGTTGACGACGTTTTAATGTCATAGCCTGCATCCTCTAAAATTATTGTACATAATTCCAGGATATCAACATTATCATCAAAAACAAATACTTTTTTAGCCATATCCATAATGATTAGCGTTTAGGTAACAAATTTATAAATTCTCCAATTTCACTGATGCTCAACACACGGTCCACGTCTACCTTGAGTTGGGCCTGCGCAGGCATATAGGCCACCTGTGCTGTTCTCGGATCCTGAATCAAAACTGTCCCTCCCCAATCTTTAACACTCTTCAGCCCGGCTACCCCGTCAGAATTAGAACCCGAAAGCAGCAAGCAAACCAGCCGCTCCTGATACACCTCGGCAGCCGTCTGAAATGTAACGTCTATAGATGGTCTCGAGTAATTGATCTTTTCGGAATAATCAAGCGAAAAAGTGCGGTCCTGCTCTATCAGCAGATGATAATCTGAAGGAGCAATATATACCGTGCCGGCTACCAGGCTTTCCTTTTCATCGGCTTCCTTGACACTAAGCACCGTCTTACCCGATAAAAGATCAGGAAGCAGGGAATCCGTACCATGCTTCCGGTGAATGACAATTATTATTGGAAAGTTAATATCGGGATCAATAACCGGCAGTACTTTTAAAAGTACCTCCAGGCTTCCTGCCGAACCACCAATAACAAATGCTTCACATCTTTTCATTATCCTATTTTTCGCCAGATCTTTTCAGTGTCCAAACGTTTATACTTCCTTGCGAACTTAGAAAAATTAATTGTTTCCTTGGTTCCCAACGCCAGATATCCCAGATCTTCAAGGCTTTCATCAAAAAGATCAAATACCTTCTGCTGGAGATCTCGGTCAAAGTAAATTAGTACATTTCTGCACATAATCAGTTGAAATTCGTTAAATGAATGATCAGACACAAGATTATGTGTAGAAAAAATGATTTTGCTCTTCAGGTCATCATCAAACTTGGCCAGGGAATAGTTCGCAGTATAGTAGATCGAAAAATCCCTGGTGCCGCCAGATAAAATATAATTTTCCGAATACTGCTTCATGTAACTCAATCCAAACATACTTTGAGCAGCCCTTTCTAAAACGACCGGGTTAATATCTGTTGCATAGATAAGCGACTTGTGCAGCAGGTTCAGCTCTTTTAGAATGATGGAAATGGAATAGGCTTCCTCACCGGTAGAACAACCCGCGAGCCAGATCCTGATAAGCGGATAGGTTCCGAGCTTAGGAAGCACTTCTTCTCTTAGCCTTTTGAAAAAAACAGGATCCCTGAACATCTCGGTAACATTAACGGTAATTTGTTCAACGAATCTTTTAAAATAAGTATTGTCATTATTTACCCTATATCTGAACTCACCAAAGCTTACCGCCTTGTCGAGCGTATACAGCCTGATAATCCTTCGCTTTAAAGATGCCCTCGAATAGCCTGTAAAATCATACCCGTATTGCTCCAAAAGATCTGAAAGCAATATCTCCACCTGTTCGTCACTTATTACAGTTGTTTCCAATTATTAAATATATACCGTGAGCAGTTTTGTTAATTCATCAACATTGATCGGTTTCGAAACATAACCCACAGCTCCGGCATCAATACAGCGTTCTTTGTCTCCCAGCATCGCCTGTGCGGTGACAGCAATTACCGGAATGTCTTTCAGTTCAGGTGTTTCATTAATTTTTGCAATCGCCTGGTAGCCGTCCATTCCGGGCATCATCATATCCATCAAAACCACGGCGATATTCTTATCCCGAATCAACAGGTCAATTCCTTCTTCGGCACCCGCAGCCGAAAGACACTGATAACCCTTCGCCTTTAAAACAGCCTTCAATGCAAAGATGTTCCTGTTATCGTCATCTATTATTAAAACTTTGTTTACCATATTAAACTCTATCATAAAGCCACACACGGAGTAATGAGATCAATTGGTCTATATCCACCGGTTTCGATATGTAATCGGACGCACCGGCCGCAATGCACTTTTCCCTGTCTCCCATCATTGCCTTGGCTGTAACAGCCAGCACGGGCAATTGTTTGTAAGCCGGAATTCTTCTGATCTCCTTAGTACTTTCGTAACCATCCATTTCAGGCATCATCATATCCATTAAAACGATATCCACCAAAGGATTTTCCTTAAGGATTTGTAGTGCCTCTTTGCCGTCTGTAGCCGCCAGAACTTTCATCTTATGTTGCTCAAGAGCCTTGGTAAGCGAGAATATGTTTCTTACATCATCGTCGGCAATTAATACAGTTTTATTTTTTAGTACCTCATACAATCCGCCAAGTTTTTCAGAGGCCGGCTTTTTCTGCCTGCCTTCGGTCTCCTTTTCCTCAACAAGATGCAGGAACAGGCCAGCCTCATCCAGTATCCGCTGATAAGAGTGGGCCGTTTTTACAACTATAGAGTCCGCATATTGCTTAATTCTCGACTCTTCTCCCTTTGAAAGATTCTTACCCGTGAAAATAATGATGGGAAGATTTGCGAGGCCCTCAGACTTTTTAATAGCTTCCAGCGTATCGTAAGCATTCTTATCGGGAACCCCCATGTCTAGGATTACACAATCCACTTCCTTTTTACTCAGTGCACCGATACTCTGGCTCACGTTGGTTGCCACCTCAGTTGTGATACTGTGGTTACTCAGAAAATAGCCTAGTGCCTCAGCATGTTGCTTGTTTTCTTCGACGATAAGCACCTTTTTAGGGTGCTTGCTGAGGGCATATTCGAGTTTCTGGAAAATCTCCTGCATCTGATCAAGCGCTACAGGTTTATTGATAAAATCAACCGCTCCCTTCAAAAGACTCTCCTTTTTAACTTCCAGAGAAGACATGATGTGTACAGGAATAGGTCTTGTCCGCGCGTCAGACTTCAATGCTTCCATAACTTGCCATCCGTCTTTTATCGGAAGCTGAATATCAAGCAAAATAGCCAGTGGATTATATTTATGTGCCAGCTCCAGTCCAACATCGCCCCTAACAGCAACAATACCCTTGTACCCGCGTTTGCGGGTAAAATCGAGCAGAATTTTTGCAAAAGCAGTGTCATCTTCAATGATCAGAATCAGCTTATCTTCTGTCCTGATGCTATCGCGGTCATCATCTATTTCCTGAGGGATGTGGGCTACAGTAAACCGCTCAATTGCCGCACGTTCAGTTTTTTCATGATGAAGATCTCCTAAAGTTTGACTTGCACGCGTTAACTTACCCAAGGCCGCGGCTCTATCTACGGGAAGCGAAAAAGTAAATTCACTACCTACATTTTCCTTACTGGTTAATTCGATTTCTCCCCCAAGCAGCTTTGCCAGCTCTCTGCTTATTGAAAGCCCAAGCCCTGTTCCGCCAAACTTACGGCGCGTAGACCCATCTGCCTGCTGAAATGCCTCGAAAATTAATCCCTGCTTATCTGACGGAATACCAATACCCGTATCGGTAACCTTAAACAGGATCGAATTGTCCGACTCCTGTTTTCTAACCGTCAGCGAAACTTTTCCCTGTTCCGTAAACTTGAGTGCATTTGAAAGTAAATTTTTCAGGATTTGCTCCAAACGCATTTTATCGGTATTTATCTTATTTAGATCGTCTTCTATTTCAATGATCAGCTGAAGATCTTTACTTCTAGCCAGTGGACTAAATAAAGACATCATATCGGTGGTGACTTCTGTGATACTTACATCCGCAAACTCCAGCTTCATTTTACCCGCTTCAATCTTCGAAAGATCCAGTATCTCATCAATCAGCCCCAGCAGTCCCTGACCAGAACTCTGGATCACTTCAGCATACTCTATATATTCAGCATCCAGGTCTTTATTTTCCGACATCAGTTTAGACAGCAGTAAAATAGAGTTCAGTGGTGTCCTCAACTCATGCGACATATTGGCCAAAAACTCCGACTTATATTTGGTGCTTTGTTCTAACTGTTCAGCCTTCTGTTGAATATCCAGATTTCGTTCCTGTATGAGCTGATTCTTTTCTTCCAGCAAGCTGGTCCGCTCTTCAAGCTCCTGGTTACTTTGCAACAATTCCTCCTGCTGCACTCTCAACTCTTCTTCAGAAGTCTGGATCTTTTGTGTTTGCGCCTCAAGTTCGGCATTTAGCCCCTCAAGCTCACTGTGCTGGGCTTGAAGTTCTTCCGCTTGTGCCTGTGTTTCTTCCAGTAGCTCCTGCATTTTCTTCCTATTCTGGGCCACATGGATCGCAATACCTATATTGCCAGAAATATCGTTGAGCAGCTCCAGCTGTAGTGGCGTATAACAGTTCAGCGAACCCAACTCCATAACCCCGATGATTTCTGTATTCCTGAAAATCGGAACAGCAACAATATTCCGTGGCCTGGTATTGCCCGAAGCATAGCTGATGGTCATTTCCCCTTCGGGAATATCATTAATCAGGATCTGCCTGCGCGATTTTATCACCTGTCCGGCTATCCCTTCTCCCGCTTTAAGCGACCGCTTCTTTTTTTCTGAATCCAGAGAATAAGCGCCTTCGAGATGAAGCATCTTATCTTCACCGAGGATATAAAATGCCCCCACTATACTTTGCGTATGTTCTATAATGTTTTCAAGTATATCACTTGCCAGATTCTCCACGCCCTTTTCCCCGACCATTTTATCATTCAGGCCCGCAATCCCCGTCTGTAGCCACTCTTTGTCTGCCAGTAAAGAGAATGAGTATTGCAGCGATTCTGCCATAGCATTGAGCGAAAGTGCCAGGCTTCCCAGCCCATCCTTAACATCCTCCCCAAGCCTTAGCTGGTAATCGCCGTTAGATATCTGACCGGCAATGCCCTGAATGACCTCAATCCTGTTGTCAATTTCTTCATTCTTCGCTTTTAGCTCTTCCTGCAGCTTCACCCTTGCCGTAAAGTCTCTGGAAACCCGCATATAAAAAAACAAAGTGATAAGCACGGCCAGCGCAGCCGCGATAAGGATCAGGAGGGGTGTATATCCAGCCTGCTGATTTAAAACCCCAGTGCGCTCATCCAGCAACCTTTTCTCTTCCCCTTGCATTGTTTTAATCAAAGCCCTTGCATCATCCATATACTTCTTGCCTTCCAGCAACTCCGAAACAGTAATGGTTTCTCCCCGGTCTTTCATCTCAATTGTCTTTTCAATAACTGAAAGACGGCCTTCAATAATCTGCCGCAGTCTTCCCGCGTTCTCCTGCTGAAGCTTGTTATCCTGTGTAGCAACCGTTACCTTACTTAGCAGGTCTACGGCACTTTGCTTTGCACCATTAAAAGGCTCCTGAAATACCTTGTCACCCGTTAGCAAATAGCCTCTCTGACCTGTTTCAGCATCCTTCAAGGTAGATATTATGGCATCCAGACTGGTCATAACCTCATTACTATGCGATACCAGATCAGCGCTTTCTATGAGGTTCGTTATGCTTTTGTAGGATGCAAGAGATGAAACGAACAAGATCAGCAGCGACAGCCCCAATCCAATCCGTAAATTGTTTTTTAGTGAAGTTTTTTCCATAAAAAATAATAATTAATCCTCTTCCTCTCCCGAGTCTACCGGTATAATGAAATAAAATTCTGATCCCTCGCCCATCGTGCTTTTCACCCCGATTTGCCCGCCATGGCGCTTCACGATCTCAGAAGAAATATACAGTCCAATACCGAGTCCCTGAAAGTGTATAGAGGTTTCTTCAACACGGTAGAACTTCTCAAACACATTCTTTTGCTGACCTGGCGCTATGCCGATCCCAAAATCCCTTACACCGACATATATCTTATCGTCTTTTACATTTACATTGATCTGTATCTCGTGAGTTCCCGGAGAATATTTAATTGCATTTGTTAAAAAATTGATGATCACCTGCTCTATCCGCATTTCATCAGCATAAATTTCCTGAGACGCCTTTCCCTTCCTGATGATGTTGAATTCCGGATTGGATTGGTGAATGATATCTATTACATTATCAAGCAGTACATCCATAACAAAATGTTTCTTGTTGAACTTCAGTTTTCCACTTTCAATTTTAGAGATATCCAGAAGATCAGCAATCAGCTCATTAAGTTTCTCAAGCTGTATCTGTGCTTTTGCTAAATGATTCTTTACTTTGTCCAGATCACCCTTCTCTATGCTACGGCCAAGCAGTTGCATATACCCTTTTACACTGGTAAGCGGTGTTTTCAGTTCATGGCTGGCAATACTTATAAATTCATCTTTTTTATATTCGGCCTGCTTCCTGAATTCGATCTCATCCAACAGCGCATTCTGTATTTCAATCAGTTTCCGGCTCTGCTCATAGATGCGGTAAAATGTCTTTACCTTAAGCAGCAAAATGTCCATATCTACAGGCTTGGTGATGTAGTCCAGTCCACCTGAAGAATAACCCTTGGTAATGAACTTGAGTTCTTTATTTACAGCCGATAGAAAAATAATGGCGGTTTCCCTGGCCCTGCTATACCCCGATATGGCTTCAGCGACCTCAAAGCCATCCATACCCGGCATCTGTACATCCAGAATGATCAGAACATACTCATTTTTGAGTACCTTCTTCAATGCCTCTTCACCCGATGATGCTGTATCTACTTCAAAACTATGTCTTTCGAGAACCCTTTTTAAAGAAATTAGGTTCTCTGGTGTATCATCTACAATTAATATCATTAGTCAGGATAAATAAGCTGCTGGTTTGTAAGTGTATCATCATAAATTATAGTTCGTTTGAGTTAAACGTATCTCCCTTATTTATATCGCCTGTTTCAAATCCTCTTTTAAACCAGAACATCCTTTGCGCGGAGGTTCCGTGTGTAAAGGCATCGGGTACAACTTCTCCTTTTGACTGTTTCTGAAGCTTGTCGTCTCCTATGGCATTTGCTGCATTCAACGCCTCTTCAAGATCGCCGTCATCCAGCTTGAAATCCTTTAGGTTCTGTGCGTGGTGCGCCCACAAACCGGCAAAGAAATCTGCTTGAAGCTCCAGCTTTACTGAGAGTCTGTTGTATTCCCTTTCACTCAGTTCGGATCTGGCCCTGTCCAGTTTAGCAGAAATACCGAGCAGGTTTTGTACATGATGCCCTACCTCATGCGCAATAACATAGGCCTGCGCAAAATCACCTGACGCCCCAAAACGTTCCTTAAGTTCCTGATAGAAAGTCAAGTCAATATACACCCTGTTATCGCCCGGGCAGTAAAACGGTCCTACCGCAGAGCTCGCATTCCCGCAGGCAGACTGCACACTGCCGGTAAAAAGCACAAGCATAGGTTCCTGATACTCTTTCCCCATGCCCTGAAACTGCTGACCCCATATCTGGTTGGTAGATTCAAGTACACCATCGACAAATTTGCCCTCCGCATCCTGAGGATCTCCCTTTCTGCCTTCTGTTTGCGTTACATCTTCCAGCGGTAGCTGGCTCACCAAACCGGTAAGATCCTTGCCGAAAAACATCCCTAAAAGTACAATTATAATACCGACACTCCCGCCAATTGCTCCTCCGCTCATGCCCCGTCTGTCATCGACATTACCACTCCCCTTACCGAACCATTGCATAGAAAACTAAGTTAAATTGGTTTAATCAAAAGCTTGCGACAATTGTTATACCAAATTAACTCAAAACAGGTATTTATACTGATACAATAGCCTGCGGAATGAAAAGAACCAATATTAAGCGAAAGCAGCGACGGCCTGTGCTATCCTCTGTATAGTTTCCTGTGCACCAAGAGCAACAGCGATATCAAATACTCCGGGCCCAAATTTACCCCCTACAAGCATGACCCTGAATGGAAGCATCAGCTCACCCGGCTTAAATCCGCGCGCCGCTGCTAGTTCTTTAAATTTTTCTTCCAGTTCAACAGCCTCCAAACCGTCGCCAACCACTAATGCATATGCACTAAAGAAGTCGGCTTTTTCTGCAGACCATTTTGATTTCACAGCCTCAATATCGTAAACCGAAGGAGGCGCAAAAAAATATGCTCCCTGCTGCACGAAGTCCGTCAGCAGGTTGCATCTTTCTTTGATCAGGGCAATTACCTTAACCAGATAAATATCATCTGCTGCTACCACTCCCTGACCGGCTAATATTTCTTTCACGGCCGGCAGCAGAATAGCCGAATCTGTATTTTTTATCCACTCGTGATTATACCATTTGGCTTTTTCAAAATCAAATTTAGCTCCGGCCTTACTGATGCGCTCTACAGAGAATTTATCAATAAGGTCGTCGATCGAGAACAATTCCTGGTCGGTACCATCATTCCAGCCAAGCATTGCCAGTAAGTTTACAAATGCCCCGGGCATAAAGCCAAGCTCTCTGAAACCTCTCGTCAGATCGCCTGTTTTAGGATCGATCCAGTTCTGGGCATATACAGGAAAGCCCAATCTGTCGCCATCTCTTTTGCTCAGCTTACCATTGCCATCAGGCTTCAGGATCAGTGGCAGGTGTACCCAGGCAGGCATTTCATCCCCCCAGCCCAAATAACGCCAAAGCAAAATATGGATTGGCGCAGAGGGCAGCCATTCTTCACCCCTGAAAATATGGGTGATTTCCATAGCCCTGTCATCTGTGACAACAGCCAAGTGATAGGTAGGCATACCATCTGCTTTCAATAGAACCTTATCGTCTATCAGGTTGGTATCAAAGCTTACATGCCCTCTTATCAGATCAGTAAATGAAACCAGTTCATCTTCAGGCATCCTGATGCGCACAACGTGAGGCGTTCCCGCAGCCAGCAACCTTGCCACTTCAGCTCCGTCCAGCGTCAGCGAATTGCGCATCTGTACTCTTGTTGCCTGTCCATAAGTGAAGTTAGGCACTTCCTTGCGCTTCGCATCCAGTTCTTCAGGGGTGTCAAACGCATAGTAAGCATAACCGTCAGCGATTAGCCGATCAGCGTATTGCCGGTAAGAAGGCTTTCTTTCACTTTGGCGATACGGACCGAAGGGCCCGCCGGTCAGGGGACTTTCATCCGGGGATATTCCACACCATTTCAGGCAGGAAACAATATATTCTTCTGCACCTTCCACAAACCGGGTCTGGTCGGTATCTTCTACCCTCAAAATAAATGTTCCGCCGTGTTTTTTGGCAAACAGATAATTGAACAATGCGGTGCGTACGCCGCCCAGGTGTAGCCCGCCTGTCGGACTAGGTGCAAATCTTACTCTAACTTTCTTTTCCATATAACTGCCGCAAAGATATATTTTTGTAATTTGCCTTCATAATCTATGAATCCATACGAAAAAAAACGGCGCTGGAAATTCTTTCTTTTGTTCTTTGCCATTGTTATAGGCACGGCATCCGTTTTTTACAGTGATTTCTTTGTAAAGAAAATGGAGCGTGAGGAACGCCTGCAATTCCAGCTTTACGTAAGGGTAACTGAACAATCCTTTTACATGTATGAAGACGACCGCTCTACACCGATCATAGACCTGATCCGATCCAACAATAAGCTGCCCGTTATCATGACCTACTCTAGCGGCGAGATCATCACCTATCAAGGGCTCGATTCTACGAAGACCAATTACGACATCCAAAAAAAACCAGGCGTCGACTACGATCCGGTATACTTTGAGCGGGAGCTCAGGAAAATGAAGAAACAGCATAAGCCTACGCCCATCACCGGCCTCGACGGAACACGCTGGTTCATTTACCATAAAGACTCTTCCACACTTACCCAGCTTCGTTACTTTCCTTATATCCAGTTGGGCGTTATAGCCCTTTTTCTGCTTACCGCCTATGTGGCCTTCAGTTCTGCACGAAAAGCAGAACAAGACCAGGTTTGGGTCGGTATGGCTAAAGAAACAGCACACCAGCTTGGCACGCCAATTTCTTCTCTTATGGCTTGGGTAGAGCTGATCAAATCGCGTTTCGACGCAGAAGACGACCCGCTCATAGCCGAAATGGAAAACGACATTAAGCGCCTCGAGGTCATTACAGACCGCTTTTCCAAGATAGGCTCAAAACCAATTGTAGAGGACCATGTGGTATACACTGTCATTTACAATTTTGTAGAATATTTCAAACTGCGTACCTCAGACAAAACCAAATTTACTATAATCGGCGATGAGCAGGTACGCGCCATGATCAATGTGCCCTTATTCGACTGGGTAATCGAGAACCTGCTCAAAAATGCGGTAAACGCTATTGAAAACGAAGGCAAGATCACCATCAATATCATAGAGCACCTTACAAAAGAAGAAGTATTCATTGACGTAACCGATACTGGAAACGGTATTGCCAGGTCAAAATTTGACGCAGTTTTCCAACCCGGCTATACCACTAGAAAAAGAGGTTGGGGACTGGGGCTTTCCCTCACAAAAAGGATCATTGAAAACTACCACAGCGGACAGATCTTTGTAAAAGATTCTGAACTTGGCAAGGGCACAACATTTCGTATCATACTAAAAAGCAGTATTACCTATGAACCGACCACAAGCTCATGAGTACTCTCCCTGGGGAGAAACCTATATAAAACTGGTTGATGAAGAGGTCATTGGGGTCTTGGGAAGACAGGTCACCGAATTTGCAGACTTCATCAACAGCCTCGTAGAAAAGGCAGACTATGCCTACGCTCCGGGGAAATGGACAATTAAGGAGGTCTTCGGACACATTATCGATACCGAGCGCATACTGGTATATCGTCTTACCTGCATCGCCAGAGGCGAGAAACAATCCCTGCCAAATTTTGAAGAAGACGATTATGTAGCCGGCGCGCACTTCTCAGACCGCAGCCTGCTCAGCCTGTCCCACGAATTTGCCCTGCTCAGGAAAGCAAACTTATACCTGTTCAAGTCGCTCACAGAACCGGAACTGGATCGCATCGGCATCGCCTCAAACAGAGATATTTCAGTAAGAGCGCTATTATACATTGTAGCAGGCCACATTATACATCATGTAAATGTGATCAGGGAGCGATATTTATAACACGACCGCAATTGCCATTCCGTCATATTCCTTGCAACCTACCGTCTGAAGTATAGTTGCGCTGACTGCTTTACTTTCCGACAGCAGCTGGTTTAAGCGGCGTACCCCCCTTACCCTGTCGTCGTCACTGTTTTCATCCAGTACCTTTCCTTCCCTGATCACGTTATCGCAAATGATCACCGTACCGGGTCGTGAAAGTCGCAATGCGGTTTGAAAATATTCGGCGTACGGCGGCTTATCTGCATCGATAAATATGAGATCAAAAGCTTCTGCTCCGGAGGCAATGAGCTCCTCCATGATATCCATCGCTTTGCCAACCCTAAGGTCTACCTTATCTGCAAGGCCGGCCTTCCCGATGTTTGTTTTCGCAACAGCGGCATGATATGGTTCAAATTCTACGGTAACAACCTTACCGCCTTCAGGCACAGCTCTTGCCAGCCAGATCGTGCTGTAACCACCAAGCGTACCAAGCTCAAGAATTCTTTTGGCATTGCACATTGCGGCCATCACCTGCAAAAATTTACCCTGGTTTGCAGTGACGCTGATCTGCGGCATTTCTGCTTCCTCTAAAGACTTTATCGTTTCCTGAAGAACAGCGTCTTCGGGAGCCAGCAGATCGCCGATATAGCGGTCTACCTTTTCAAACATTTCCTGATCCATATACAAATATAAAAATGAACTGGAAACATTTATCCCTGGTTTAGCTTATCAATTTTAATTTATGACAAGGCTCAATACATCATCATAGCGACTTCTTCGAGCAAGGGAACCTGCCTTTCATTGATCTTCATTTTTGCTTCATCGAGCCCAAACCATTCTGCCCTGTCTACTTCTGCTATATCAGCCATGCGCCCGGATTTGGGAGGCCATTCCATCAGAAAGGTATTGCTTTTGAGGGTACTGACATCAAATTCACCTTTTATTGCCCAGCAAAAAACATACTTGCCTCCTTTTTGAAGCACCGGGGCCAGCGCTTTAAATTCGCCTGCCGGACGAAACCCCGTCTCCTCCTCAAATTCCCTGATGGCCGCAGCCAGCGGTTCTTCATTTTCATTTCCCTCGCCTTTGGGGACAGACCAAACA
>DATFQH010000433.1:0-5175 GCA_035264385.1 Pedobacter sp. | reverse complement strand
TATTTAGAATGTGAGCTGGTGATTTAGTGTTTCTATCTGCTGCGCAAGAATGGCTTGTTCATGCCATGGTGCCTCGCCTGCAGCCCATAATTCTTCTAGTACATTCTTATCACGAAGCGTATCCATAGGTTGCCAGAAGCCGGTATGCTTATATCCTGAAAGTTGTCCTTCACGTGCAAGCGCCTCCATCGGCTCGCGCTCCCAAACTGAATTATCATCGTCTATGTAATCGAGCACTTCTGGCTCCAGTACAAAATATCCACCATTGATCCAGGGCATCTCGGAACCGTCAGGTTTCTCCTGAAAAGAGTCGATCTTTGTTTCCTGTCCAGGCAGATTGAATACCCCAAACCTCCCGGGTTGCTGCACCGCGGTAAGGGTAGCTAGCGTACCTGACGCCTTATGGAAGCTTAGAAGTTCCTGAATGTTCACATTACTCAGCCCATCCCCGTAGGTCATGCAAAAAGTCTCGTTACCGATATAATCTTTAACCCTTTTCAGGCGACCTCCCGTCATGGTGTTGAGACCAGTGTGCACCAGCGTGACATTCCAGGGTTCAGTATCGTTTCGGTGAACCTGCATGCTGTTGTCGCGCATGTTAAATGTAACGTCAGAGTTATTCAGGCAATAGTTTGCAAAGTATTCTTTAATTACATGTCCCTTATAACCGCAGCACACCACAAAATCATTTATCCCGTAGCATGAGTAAATTTTCATGATATGCCAAAGGACCGGCTTCCCGCCTACTTCAACCATGGGCTTTGGCCTGACGCCGCTTTCTTCGCTGATCCGGGTTCCAAATCCACCCGCAAGTATTACTGCTTTCATATGCTTAGATTTTTATTGTTTCTGTTCTCAATTCTGGCAGAAGTGATTCAGCATCTGCCCGCTGATCGTATTGTTGTAAAAGGTTAATCGCTATGTCATAGGTAAGACCCTGACGTACATTAAAAAGTGCGAAGGGAAGACATAGCAGCAATTGTTGCCAGCGCGGCCATAGGATTACCGAATCCACCTTTATCAGCGTTTGCAGGTAAGTAAACTTCCCATGGATCAATGACTTTAGTGCATTGCGGTAATGGAAAGCATAAACCTGATAATGAAAATACTTTTTGAGTATATTGATATCATACCTGCCTGACATACTTTCTATCAGTTTTTCATAGATATCTACTTGTTGTTCATATAGCTCCCCTTTGAGTCCAAGGTAGTTGGAGGCGACTTTGTCATGCCTTCTGATGTAAATAAGGAGTTCCTGCTCGACACCCATAGAAACCTTCCTGATGAGACGGCTCCAAAATGCACAATCACCGGCAAAGGGCATATGAACAGGGAAGTAACCGTTTTCTCTAACTAGATGAGTCCTGATACTGACGTCGGACAGGTTGCCCGGGAAATTACCAAATACGAAGAACAACAGGTCTCCGAATTCTTTACGGATTACCGATGGGATCATCTGGGTCTGGATGTTGACAATTTTCTTGTCTGAACTACCAATGTGGCCAAAGCGGGCAAATCCAATCTCGGCTGAGGCATTTTTCCAGTAGGCTGCAATCTTTCCCAGAGCCGTTGGTTTAACAAAGAAATCATCTGCACAGAGAATCTGGCTCAGGGGTGATCTGGCATTTCGGAACAGGAAATTGACATTCCCCATAATTCCCAAATTGTTTTTTTGTTCAAAAATTCTAATCCTGGGATCCGTTAAAGTGTGCAGATATTCCAAGGTACCGTCAGTTGATCCGTTATCACTGATCAGCAATTCCCAATCCTGGTACTCTTGAGCCAGGACAGATGCTACACATTCCCTTAAATATGGGAGGCCATTCCAGACAGGTGTCAGGATGGAAATCGTAGGTAAACTGTTCATACAGATATTTTATTTGTTAATGTTTCTTTCCCGAAGCGCCCTGGCGGGGTTTCCCGAATAAATGAAATAGGGTTCCAGGTCTGCACTTGCTACTGAATTGACCGTCAGCACGGCATGCGACCTGCAGCGGATGCCCGGACACACAGTCGCCCTGGCACCAATCCAAACTCCGTCCTCCAGGACAATTTTGCCGAGCCTATATCCAAAGGTGCGCTGCGTATAGTCGTGATTGCCCGTTAGCAGCATTGCGGCCTGAGAAAGGCAGACATGGCTGCCGATCTCTACATGATCCAGATTATCAATCCAGACAGACTCACCGATCCAGCAATGGTCACCAATGATCAGCCGCCATGGACTCTTGATCTTTACGAATGGCTTAATTACTAAGCCCTTACCCACACAGGCACCGAAACACCTGAGCAGCATCGCTTTGAATCGATAGGGCCACGGCACAGCGGTGTCAAATATGAGCCAGCTGACCATATACCATAACAGTACTTTAAAAATAGGTCCGGCCTGATAATTACCTTTGCTGAACTGCGCCAGATCGGTCTGTTTAATTTGCTCAGTTTTCATCTAAAATGGCTATTGCAGGCGGCTCGGATTTGATTGTTTCGGACATAGCTTTCAGCAGCCGCTTTGCGGCAGGCACCGTCGAAAAATACTTGTTAAAGGCTAATAAAGCATTTCTGCTCATGGCTTGTTTCTGCTTATAGGATGATCTGTTCCAGAATTCAAACAGTTTGAAAGTTCCTTCAACGGTGTCGCCTGAAACATAGCATCCTCCGGCTTCGTTGATCTCGCGCCAAATATTTACCTGATTGGAAATGAGCACAGGTACACCACAACTCAGGGCTTCCACTACCGCCACACCAAAATTCTCCTGATGACTGGGAAGAATGAATGCTTCAGCCTGATAAAACGCACCCCATTTTGCATCGCCCGTTAACATGCCGGAAAAAAGTACCATGCTGCGAAGACTTGGAGTTTCCATGATCATTTGTTTCAACTTGCGACCGTAAGCTGTTTCCAGCCCGGGACCAGCGATAACCAGCTTGGGCATAACGCCAAGAATTGGAATATTACGCTGTTGGGTCTCCATTGCCGCGAGCGCTTTTGCATAGGCAGGTATCATCAGGTCTACTCCTTTTTTTTCGTCCAGTCTACCTAAAAACAAAATGTAGGGACTGTTATTTAATCCTTCGCAGCTCCTGTCAAATGCTGCTTTCATCTGTTCGGTGTACGGTGGCGGTGGTTCCACGCCGAGACCGACAACAAAAGATTTTTTAGGCCGGTAGGGTCTGAAAGGCAGGTTAGCAAGCGTCATTTCTTCATCTGAGGTAAACAAGAGTGCATCTGCGGAATTGATCAGTTTCTTCTCAATTAATTTCCAAAAGAGTGTATTTCTTACAGCCTTTAGCTTACGATGCGCCGCGCGTTGGAAATACGGATCAAGCATTCCATGGGGCATAACCATGAGTTTGGGAAGCAATATACCCGATGCGCTTCCGGCAAGCTTCTGCAACGCTACTCTGGTCGCATAGCCGGGATAGTGCCAGAGCCCGTGTACAATCACCACATCAAAATAAGTCAGGTTGGCCATCATCCAGGAAATCACTCTTTTATTATAATTCCAGGAGGTTTTCCCGGTGCCAAGTGCATGGACAACAAAGGAAATTCCGTTTAAAAAAGAAGAGTTCACATTGTCCATGCAGACAACCTCGTTAGATATTTTTTTATCTGAAAGGCCCGAGATTATGGTTTTTAACGCCTGCACGACTCCACCTTGGGCGGGATCCATACTAGGGATAACATGGAGAATTTTTAAACTTATACTAATGGTCATATGGAATTAAGTCGGTTTCTAACAAGTAAGTCTATTTTGTCAATTGAGTTTTTATGATGAAAAAGATCAACAACGGTTCTGTAATTTTTCTCTATAAGTTCCTGGTAAGCTTCCGGGTGGGCCAGAATGTGTTTGATTTGTCCCGCGGGATCATCCCAGTTTACTTCCACAACCGGGTCGTAATCGAGTGCATATTTCACGTCCAGTGGCGCGGCGCCCAGTATCAGACATTTTGATGCCATTGCCTGGAGGTAACGAAGGGTGAGCGTGGATACATTCCCTGCCAGAGCAGGATGGGTTACGGATCGGGGAAAGCAAATGCAGATTTTCGAATCTGAAAGACCAGTTACAAAGTCAGACCAGGTTGGGAACTGCAGCGCACCTTTAAGGCCATGCACAGCGGTATCTATCATTGCCGTCTGTTCCTGAAATCTATAGTTGATGTTACTATCGATGCAACTGTCATGGATAGCGTTATGGAATTTGCCCCATGTTCTTCCAAATGACAGCAGGTCGGTACTTCTCTGCGCCCATGGCTTCTGCCGATAATCGTCGGAATTGACTGTTTCAGCTACCCAGTGAACTTCGCAGTCCGGAATATTAAGTTTCGAAAAATGTACAGTCGCCTGGTAACTGGATAGCAATAATAAATTGATTCCTGCCTCACGCACCATAAGTTCAACGGAAGCATAATCAGGTTCCCACACATCATATGTCCAGAGTACCCGCAGATCACAATCCAGGGCATAATAAGGGAATGTTTTAGACAAGAGTGTTTTCCGGTATGGAAGACCCAGACTGATCACCGCTCCATTGAATTTAAATCTTTTAAGCACTGGTCGCATCATGGTATGACATGCCGAGTATACTCTGGAGGAAATGCTTCTGGGTGAAAACAGCACAGCTCCTTTTTTTACTGCCCATGCACTGTTTTTGGAACAAAACTGTTCGAAATCCTGCAACAAGGCAATATCTGGCCTGTTGTCATGTATTCTAGAGGTAATTAAAGTAATCATGGTGTTTCAGCAATGTTTTTATAAATTGATTCTATCTGATTGAGCGCCGAATGGATATTGAAGCGTTCTGCCGTTTGCAGAGACTTGGTTACAAACGCATTGCGTGTTTCAGGAGAAAAATTGAGAATGCGATCAACCAGTGCGGCTCCGCTCCCTGCCCAGTGGCCGGCGTTTTCCGCTGTTCTCTTTTCCAGTAGCAAAGCCGCTCCACTCGCCACTTCTGTCATTGGTGCTAAATCGGTCGTAATCACGGGGCAACCAGACCCCATAGCTTCCGCAATGGGCCAGCCGAAGCCCTCTGCCAGTGAAGGAAAAAGGAATACCGAAGCACCAGAGTAGGCGTATCGTACATAGACATCAGCAAGACCGCTGATAAAGTGTATGTCGTTTTTCCAGGGCGAATCGTCCGCCTGCTGCCGCATTTCTGAAGACGGTTCTGCGCCAAT
>DATFQH010000432.1:0-8418 GCA_035264385.1 Pedobacter sp. | reverse complement strand
CAAGAGGCGTAGTCTCCAATATCCAAAAGACAGTTCAGGGGATTTCGCAGGCTGTTGAACTTGCAAGCGGACAATCTAACGTAGAGATACGCGTTGTAAACGTAGGTATCGCCGGTCAGCACATTAAGAGTTTGCAGCACCGTGGGATACTGACGAGAAGAGAGTTGAATAATGAGATTGGAAAGAAGGATATAGATAAGTTGATCGATGATATGTTCAAGCTGGTGATGCCGCCGGGTGAAGAAATTATACATGTTTTGCCGCAAGAGTTTACTATCGACAATGAGCCGGGAATTAAAGATCCGATAGGTATGGCTGGTGTGAGACTTGAGGCCAATTTTCATATTATATCCGGACAGGTTACTGCTGTCAAAAATATCATGAGATGTGTAACCAATGCCGGGTTACAAACACAAGAGCTGATTTTGGAGCCACTTGCTTCTTCTGAGTCGGTGTTGAGCGATGAAGAAAAAGAAGCTGGAGTAGCTTTAGTTGATATTGGAGGTGGTACAACCGATATTGCTATATTTCATGAAGGAATTATCCGACATACGGCGGTTATTCCATTTGGAGGTAATAGCGTAACCGAAGACATCAGAGAAGGATGTTCTGTTATGAGAAATCAGGCAGAGTTGTTAAAGACAAGATTCGGATCGGCACTTGCCGAAGAGAACAAGGAAAATGAGATCATCTGCGTACCGGGTTTAAGGGGTAGAGAGCCTAAAGAGATCTCAGTTAAGAATCTTGCCTATGTTATCCAGGCCCGTATGGAAGAAATTATAGAGCATGTATATTATGAGATCAAATCTTCTGGTTATGAGAAGAAACTGATCGGTGGAGTTGTGATCACCGGGGGTGGTGCTTTATTGAAGCATCTTTCTCAGCTGGTTGAATATGTAACCGGTTTGGATTGCCGTGTAGGTTATCCAAATGAACATTTGTCTAAATATGACGAAATGCCGAAGACTGTATATGACGACCTGAAAAGTCCAATGTATGCAACGAGCGTTGGTCTCTTGATAAAAGGTATTCAAAAAGCTGAGGAGTTACTGGAAGAAATGAAGCAGCCGGGTGTCTTTGTAGACAGACCGAAGGATAAAGAAAAAATTAAGCGTTCGGGAGGTGGTCTGTTTGATAAATTGTTGGCTAAAACGAAAGATTTCATAAAAGACGATATGAATGTTAGTGACGAAGACTACATTAAACCCTAATACTTTTCAACAAATTATGATTTTTCCACATTATTAACACTTGTGGAAAACGCCTGTTAAAAAAGTCTTAATATTACATAGAGAGATGAACAGGTAAAACGAATTTTTAAATAACTGATTCATAAAGATATGCAGTTCGAAATGTTAAAAGATAAGTCATCAATCATCAAGGTAATTGGTGTTGGTGGCGGTGGTGGCAATGCTGTAAACCATATGTATCGTCAGGGTATTACAGGTGTGGATTTTATTATTTGTAATACTGATGCTCAGGCATTGGAATCAAGTCCTATTCCTAACAAAGTGCAGCTTGGAGCGAGTTTGACCGAAGGAATGGGCGCAGGCTCTATTCCGGAAGTAGGTAAGAATTCAGCTATAGAGAATATTGATGACATCAAGCAGATGTTGGGCAGTACAACCAAGATGTTGTTTATTACTGCGGGAATGGGTGGTGGTACCGGAACTGGTGCGAGCCCAATCATTGCAAAAGCCGCTAAAGAATTGGATATTCTTACCGTTGCGATCATTACGACGCCCTTTGCCTTTGAAGGCAAAAGACGAAAGATGCAGGCGAATGATGGACTTGATGAGCTGAAGAAGTATGTAGATTCTTATCTGGTCATATCAAATGACCGGTTAAGAGAGATTTTCGGGAATCTTACCTTAGGGTCGGCCTTTGCTCAGGCAGATGATATCTTAACTACCGCCGCGAAAGGAATAGCTGAGATTATAACGGTTCCAGGATATATCAACGTAGATTTTAAAGATGTGCGTACCGTTATGAAGGAAAGTGGTGTCTCCATCATGGGTAGTTTTGCCTGCGATGGCGAATCAAGAGCATTGAATGCAGTGGAAGGTGCTTTAGCCTCGCCGCTGTTGAAGGACAATGAGATTGAAGGTGCCAGATATATCTTATTAAATATAAGTTCGGGGCTGCGTGAGGTAACGATGGATGAGGTTACAATAATAACAGATTATATTCAGGACAAAGCTGGCCTGTCAGCTGATCTGATCTGGGGTAATTGTATAGATGAAAATCTTGGAGATAAGTTGTCAGTTACAATTATCGCTACGGGCTTTCAGACGAAAGAACAACGCGAAGAAGATCGCAAAAATGTGAAGAAGATATCTTTACTCACGCCTGAAGAGGCACCTCTGATCAGGCCTGTGGAGATCGTCAATTCGTTTATTGAACCTAAGGCGGAAATTCCTGCTCAGGAGCCAACTTTGAAGGCTAAGGAAGAAGTTAAGCAATCTGATCTTTTCGGAGATTTATTCAACGGGAATAAAAACAGATCTGCCCCGGAGCCTGAAAACAGGGTCATAAAACATACATTGGTAGAAGAAGATGAGGCTATCCAGGAAACTAAACAAGAGACAGGTTTTGAGTTTGAAATCAAGGTAGCTGAAACAGATTTTGTTTTTGAGACCCCAGCAGAAGTTTTTAACAACGACATTGAACCGCTTCAAGAGGAGATTGCTGAACCAGGAGCCGATGATGATAAGAATGATGATTCGATCGAAGACCAATTAAAGAAATCCAAAGAAAGGATTTTAAGATTAAAGGATCTGAGTATGAAGCTGAGAACCAGTAACGGCCTTCAGGAATTGGAAAATGAGCCGGCTTATAAGCGTAAACAGATGCAATTGCAACAAGTTCAGCACTCATCTGAGTCCCAGGTATCCAGGTTTACTTTAAGTAACGACGAAGATGGGTCGACTGAGATCAGGCCTAATAATTCCTTTTTACATGATAATGTTGACTAATTCCAGTCAAAAATAACAAAAGCCTTAGCAAATGCTAGGGCTTTTGTTATTGTAATAATTCAATCCGGCCAGGAATCTTTTAACAGGATATCTGAATTGTTTATCAGGACCATAAAACTTAAATTTGCACATAAAAAAAACTTAAATAATATAACATTGGATATTTTTGAAAAGATAGCGAAGCACATGGGCCCTATTGGCCAACATCAGAAATGGTCTCACGGATATTTTTCATTTCCTAAATTAGAAGGAGATATTGCGCCTCACATGAATTTTCGTGGAAAGGAGCATTTGGTATGGAGTTTAAATAATTACCTCGGTCTTGCTAACCATCCTGAAGTTAGAAAGGCTGATGAGGAAGGTGCCGCGAAATTTGGCATGGCATACCCTATGGGTGCGAGAATGATGTCTGGAAATTCTAAATATCACGAGCAGTTGGAACAGGAACTTGCATCATTTGTAGGCAAGCCAGATGCATTTCTTTTAAATTACGGTTACCAGGGTATGGTTTCGATCATAGATAGCCTGGTAGACAGGAACGATGTGATTGTATATGATGGTGAATCTCACGCATGTATCATTGATGGTTTGAGACTCCACATGGGCAAACGTTTTGTTTATAAACATAACGATATAGAAAGTGCAAGAAAACAGCTTGAGCGCGCAACCAAATTAGTTGAGCAAAGTGGTGGTGGAATTCTGGTGATTACGGAAGGTGTATTTGGAATGTCGGGTGCGCAGGGAAAACTAAAAGAACTGGTCGACTTAAAAAAAGATTTCAATTTCCGTCTATTAATTGATGATGCGCATGGATTTGGTACCATGGGCCCTACGGGGGCTGGTACTCATGAACAGCAGGATTGCATAGAAGGAGTTGATGTATATTTTGGAACTTTTGCCAAATCTATGGCAGGCATAGGTGCGTTTGTTGCATCTACAGAAGAAATAACAAACTTTTTCCGCTATAACATGCGTTCTCAAACCTTTGCAAAAGCTTTGCCGATGCCAATGGTTATTGGTCTTTTAAAAAGACTGGAGTTGCTTAAAAATAACCCTGAGCTTCGGGAGAAATTATGGAACATTGCTACAACGCTCCAAAAAGGTCTTCGAGAAAGAGGGTTTGATCTTGGAGTAACTGATACCATGGTTACCCCGGTATTTCTTAAGGGCGAATTGCTTGAAGCCACAGCTTTAACAATGGATCTGCGCGAGAACTATAGCATATTTTGTTCAATAGTAGTGTATCCGGTTATTCCGAAAGGGTTAATTGAGCTTCGCCTGATTCCGACGGCAGTACATACTTTGGAAGACGTTCAACGTACGCTGGACGCGTTTAGTGAGGTTTCTGAAAAATTGAAAAGCGGGTATTATAAGGAGAATCAATTTGCTGTAAAGTAGCAATTAGATATTTTTTGTTTCATAATATGTTATAAACCAGTACGATGTATGTTCAAACACCATAGTTTTGTGTGTATAACATCGTATTATGTGGAAAAAAAACAGCCTTTAAGCCGTCTTTTTCTTAATCCAAATGTTTCATTATTAGAATAAACATCTTTACTTTAGTAATAGAGTATTAATCAAAACCTTAAAAACCTAAAAGGAGTAAATTAACGATGAAAAAATTTAATGAAGTAAAGGAACTTGTTGCGTCTTTGGAGGCTGATGCTGACAAATTCTACAACAAAGCAAACAGTGCTGCAGGAACCCGCGTACGTAAAGGTATGCAAGACCTTAAAAACTTAGCTCAGGCGATTCGCCTTGAAGTTCAGGAAACAAAAAATAAGGGCTAGAGATAGAACCATTTTTTTGAGCAAAAAAAAGAGAATGCTTTTTCAGTATTCTCTTTTTTTATGAGTTAGTTGAACTATGTTACAGTAATTGGCAATCTTGCCGCTGTAAGACAGGTACAGATTATTTTACGGATTTATTCTCTTGCATTGTGATATTATCGATGCATTCAAAGCTGGTGAAATCTTTACCAAAGGCAATCTTAGATTATCATCGCAAATTGCAAAATGCTTTAAGGCAGCTTTAACTCCTGCAGGATTTCCCTCAGCAAACATCAAACGTGTAAATTCAATCAGATTTAAATGCATCGGCAAGGCAGTAGAAAAATCACCCTGTAAACACAGTCTGATCATATCAGACAATTGAGATGGAAGTGCATTCCCAACAACAGATATAACACCGGCAGCACCAAGAGCGATCATCGGCAGGGCTACAGGATCGTCACCTGAGATTAGGAGAAAATTTTCAGGTTTGTCTCTCATGATCTGGTTAAACTGATCGAAATTCCCTGAAGCCTCCTTTATCGCGATGATATTTTCACAGTCGATGGCAAGTCGGCATGTTGTTTCGGCGCTGATGTTGCTGCCCGTACGACCTGGTACATTATAAAGCAATACCGGCAGATTGCTCTGTTCTCCGATCACTTTATAGTGCTGATAAATTCCTTCCTGAGTTGGTTTATTATAATAAGGACTAGCGGATAAGATAGCGTCATATCCATTACCTTGAAACTCCTTTATGTCTTCCAATATTGATGCGGTATCATTTCCACCAATGCCGGCTACAAGTGGCAGGCGACCATTATTGATTTCAGCAGTAAATTCCCATATCTTTTTCTTTTCGTTCTTATTGAGTGTTGAAGCTTCGCCTGTTGTACCCAGTGATACCAGGTATTCTACCTTTCCGTCTATCAGATAATTAATCAGGTTTTTTAGTCCTTCATAATCTACTGAGCCATCTGCATTAAATGGCGTAACTAATGCTACGCCCGTTCCATGAAATTTTTTCATTTTTAAATTATTATTTCAACATCTCTAATAAATCACCCTCTGAAATTAGTGGTACATTTAGTTTTTTAGCCTTATCGAGCTTAGAAGGGCCCATGTTATCTCCGGCGAGCAGATAGTTTAACTTAGCTGATATCCCGCTGAGTATCTTTCCGCCATTGCTCTCGATCATCTCGCGAAGCTCCTCTCTGCTATAATCTTCAAAAACGCCCGAAATTACAAATGTTTTTCCAGTTAATTTGTCACTTTGTAAGGCTATTTCATTTTCTGAAGCTTCAAATTGCAATCCATAAGACTTCAGCAGCTGAATCTGGTGTAAGTGTTCATCCTTTCCAAAATACTCCGCGATACTCTCAGCAATACGCTCGCCTATCTCTTCAATTGAAACCAGCTCTTCAAATGTAGCTGTACTGAGCTTATCAATGTTTTTTGCTCCAAAAGCAAGTTTTCTAGCTACTGTCTCACCCACATACCTGATTCCTAGCCCAAACAGCACTTTTTCGAAAGGCATTTGTTTGGATGCTTCGATCCCCGCAAGCATATTGTCTATGGAGCGCTCACCAAACCGCTCTAAAGTTTTTAACTGATCAGACTTCTCATGCAGGGTATATAAATCACTTATATGTCTTACCAGACCCTTCTGGTAAAAGGTTTCGATAGTTTCATCACCCAGACCATCAATGTTCATGGCCTTCCTGCTAATGAAGTGTTGGATCTTGCCAACAATCTGCGGAGGACAGCCCTCATCATTAGGACAATAAAAAGCAACTTCACCCTCTTTTCTGATCAAATGGGTACTACATTCCGGGCATTGTGAGGGGTATATGATCCGCACAGCATTAGCGGCGCGTCTTTTTAGATTGACGTTAATAATCTTCGGAATAATTTCTCCACCCTTCTCGACGAACACGCTGTCTCCCATATGCAGGTCGAGCCGCTCAATTTCATTGGCATTGTGTAATGTCGCTCTTTTAACGGTTGTGCCCGCCAGAAGAACAGGCTTCAGGTTAGCAACGGGAGTTACCGCTCCTGTGCGGCCAACCTGATAGGTCACTTTCTCCAATATCGTTTCAACCTCCTGGGCTTTATATTTAAAAGATATTGCCCATCTAGGAGATTTGGCTGTAAAGCCCAATTCCTGTTGCTGTGCGTAGCTGTTCACCTTAATTACAATACCATCGATATCGTAAGATAAATTAAACCGCTCATTTTCCCAGTACTTAATGAAAGCCAAAACATCTTCAATATCATCGCTTAGCTTGGTATGCTCACAAACGTTAAAGCCCCAGTCTTTGAGGTTCTGCAAGCTTTCCCAATGCGTTTTAAAATAATTCTTGTCCGTATTCAGTGAATATAAAAAACAATCCAGCGGCCTTCTCGCCACCTCTTTCGAGTCCTGCATTTTCACCGTACCCGCTGCAAAGTTTCTCGGATTGGCATATGGGACTTCACCAGTGTTTTCGCGTTCCTTATTCAATCTGTCAAATGCGGCCCTGTGCATAAATATTTCACCCCTGATTTCAAAAAGAGGAGGTACATCAGGATTCGTTAACCGGTGGGGAATGCTATGTATCGTTTTAATATTTGTGGTCACATCATCGCCCTTGGTACCGTCACCCCTGGTCACAGCTCTTACCAGCTTTGAATGCTCATAAGTCAGGCTTATCGACAATCCGTCAAACTTAAGTTCGCAAACATATTCAAAATTCTCACCGATTGATTTTTTTACCCTTTCATCAAAATCCCTCAGGTCCTGCTCGCTATAGGTATTTCCCAGGGAAAGCATGGGCCAGCGGTGCTTCACGGTTGTAAAAGATTTTGTGATGTCACCGCCAACCTTTTGCGTAGGTGAATTGGGATCAGCAAGTTCCGGATGCTTGATTTCCAGGTCGTTTAGTTCTGCAAGCTTCCTGTCAAACTCATAATCTGCAATGGTAGGCATTGCAAGTACATAGTAATTGTAAGTATGCTGGTTAAGCTCCCTAACCAGGGCATCCATTTTGTCTTTTACATCAAATAGTGACATACAGCGAAGATACAAATTAGCTTTTTTATAACTGGCCCGGATTTAACAGCAATTCGATTTCATCAAATATCGAAATGTAGCTGCCGGCTATCGAATTCTTATAAGCCTCCAGATGATTCGTAATCAGAATCAGCTGCTGATCAGAAAAAGGATTATCCCACAAACGCATACAAATCCGGTTCAGCGCATACGCTATGTTTTCGATTTTCTGATAGCTGAACAAATACCTGCTGGAAATAAAACCATCAAGAAAAGAAAAGAAGATACTGGTATCTGCTACGGCGCAATTTTCCAGAAAAGCCTTTAACGAGTTTCGGTCAGTTTTATTAAGCTGTTCGTAGAAAGTGTTGATATTGACGGCCCCGTCTATAGTTAAAAGATGATCCAGCAATAGTTCAATGGCGATGTGGGCTAAGAAAAAAGGTTTCACAGGGCTATCTGCCAAGGCAGGCAACAGCATTTGCTTCAGGTTGTTGGTGTGGAGTTTAAAGAAATCAGAGGAGTGGAAAACCGCATCAACAGTAACGTGTCTGTGCCAGCCTTTCAGAATAGCATACTGGAAGGCATCCGGCTCAAAGAGATGCTTGTCTTTTAATGGGTATAAATTGCCATCCTTCTG
>DATFQH010000431.1:0-5836 GCA_035264385.1 Pedobacter sp. | reverse complement strand
GGTACCAGATCTGCGGGGAAGATTTTATTGCTAAAGCTTTTCAGTACGCACATGAGGCAGATCCAAAAGCAATTCTGTTCTATAACGATTACAATACCGAATATCCGGAAAAAAGACAACGGATCTATAAATTGTTAAGGACATTAAAAGACGCGGGAGTTCCGGTGCATGCAGTGGGTTTACAAGGGCATTGGTCTGTTAAGGATCCATCAGAAGCAATGCTTAGAGAATCTATACACCAATACGCGTCGCTGGGTCTTAAAGTCCAGATAACTGAGCTCGACGTTTCTATTTATAGTGATGGCAATATTCCCGGGCAGGCAGGTGAGGCTGGAGTTACTGAATTTGGTCCGGAGTTACAGCAGCGGCAATCCGCACAGTATAATAAGTTATTCAGGGTCTTTAGGGAAAACAAGGACACCCTAACCGGAGTTACCTTCTGGAACCTATCTGATCGCTATAGTTGGCTGGACAATTTTCCCATTCGTGGCCGTAAGAATTATCCGCTGTTATTTGATAAAGATCTGCAGCCAAAAGCAGCCTATTGGAATGTGATTAAGTTTTAAAAAAATGTGATAAGTGATGAAATATAATGTAAAAATAAAATTATTGGTGTTGATCTGCACGGTAATAGGCGTCAGTAGTTATGCAAGGCAGGCTGATCAGCGTCATATGCTGTGGTATGATAAGCCCGCAAACAACTGGAACGAGTCCCTGCCAATCGGCAACGGCTATATAGGTGGAATGGTATTCGGGAACCCCGGGCATGAACGGATACAACTCAATGAATCCACAATCTGGGCAGGCGGTCCCAACAATAACATCGATTCCGAGGCAGGAAAAAATATCAGTAAGGTTCGTGCTTTATTGGCAAGCAAAAAATACGTGGAGGCGCAGGAACTGGCCAACCGAACATTGGGACCCAAAGGAAATAGTGGCATGCCTTACCAGCTTGCAGGGAATCTTATCATCGATATCCCTGCGCATGCCGCTGTGAGTAACTACCGTCGCGATCTGGATATTTCCAGAGCTATAGCATCAGTAAGCTACACACATAATAGTGTAAATTATAAACGGGAATACTTCACTTCTTTCACGCAAAACGCAATGCTTGTAAGGCTGACCGCCGACAGGCCTAAAATGATCAGCTGTAAAATCAGCCTGCAAAGCCCGCTTTCTTTCGGGGCATCGGTCATAGGCGACAATTTTGTGCTGTCGGGAAAAGGCAGTGACCACGAAAATCAGAAAGGTCAAATTAAGTTTAATGTCATCACGCGCGTCAAATCTTCCGGCGGAACGCAGCATACTGATACTTCCGGTATAAGCATAGCAGGTGCAGATACCGCAGTCGTTTACCTGGCAATGGCTACAAACTTTATCAATTATAAAGACATCTCTGCCGATGCCCTTAAGAGGGCAGAATCCAGCCTGGACAGGGCCTTTAAGAGCAGCTTCCCTACACTCGCCGCCGAACACGAGCTATTCTATAAAAAATACTACGATCGGGTTTCCCTCGATCTGGGCATTACCGATGCTGTGAAGAAAACAACGGATGTCCGTATTGCTGAATTCGCTGATGGCAGGGATCCCCAGCTTGCAGAACTTTATTTCCAGTTTGGAAGATATTTGCTCATTTGCGCGTCACAGCCAGGATCTCAGCCCGCCAATCTGCAGGGAATCTGGAACGGGGAACTCAAAGGCCCCTGGGATAGCAAGTATACCGTCAATATCAATACCGAAATGAATTATTGGCCAAGCGAAGTAACGCAGTTGTCTGAACTCAGCGCCCCGCTGTTTAACATGATAGCCGATCTTTCGGTAACCGGCAGGCAAAGCGCACAAAAGATGTATCATGCGCGCGGCTGGATGCTCCATCACAATACCGACATCTGGCGTACAACAGGCATCGTAGACGGAGCCTTTTGGGGCCTTTGGCCAATGGGAAGTGCCTGGTTAAGTCAGCATCTTTGGGAACACTACCTGTATACCGGTGATAGAAACTTCCTGAAAAAGCAATATCCAATTATGAAATCGGCGGCATGGTATTTTATGGATGTCCTCCAGACTGATCCGGAACACAACTGGCTGGTGGTCTCGCCCTCTATTTCACCGGAAAATCAGTACATAGGAGGTAAGATACCGGTATCTGTCGCAGCCGGAGCTACGATGGACAATCAGCTCATTTACGGCTTGTTTACTAACCTGATGAGGGCTGCAACAATCTTGAAAACCGACAAAAATTTTTCCGACAGTCTGGCCCGGCTGCGAGACAGGCTCCCGCCAATGCAGGTTGGGAAACACGGGCAACTGCAGGAGTGGCTGGAAGATTTCGATAATCCTGACGATAAGCACCGTCATGTGTCTCACCTTTATGGACTGTTCCCTGGAAACCAAATCAGTCCATTTAAACATCCTAAACTATTTGCTGCAGCAAAGAATTCCCTCATCTATCGTGGCGACGTTTCTACAGGCTGGTCTATGGCTTGGAAGATCAATCTCTGGGCGCGTCTTTTAGACGGTAACCATGCCTATAAATTAATTACCGATCAGATCAAGCCTGTTTCTGGTGGTTCAGGAGGAACTTATCCAAACCTGTTTGATGCGCATCCACCATTCCAGATCGACGGCAACTATGGCTGCACATCCGGCATAGCTGAGATGCTGTTGCAAAGCCATGACGATGCCATCTATCTGCTGCCGGCATTGCCGGACGCCTGGCCAAATGGCAGCGTAAAAGGACTCATTGCACGCGGAGGCTTTAAAATAGATATGGAATGGACTGATCGTAAAATCACCAGGTTAGTCATCCATACCTCGCTGAACGGAGACTGTCGTTTGCGTTTAAACCAGCAGGCAAATAACAAGTCTTTTAAAAAATCAACTGGCCCTGTTGGGAAGGATAATTTGAATCGGTCAACAGACATCAAAGCGCCTCTGATCAAATCAGACGATGAAAGGCTCAACACACAGTTGAGCGAAAGCTGGGTTTATGAACTATCAACCAGGGCAGGAAAAAGTTACCACATCATTGGAGAATAGACCAAGCAAGTCTGTTTAAATTATATCTTAATAACAGAAAGCCCTGCAGTGTTGATGCTGCAGGGCTTTCGTTTTACCATTTTACCATAATATTAAGTGATTTTGGCATTACCTCAATACTGTCATTTAATGTCTTTACATTTAATCACATAGCTAGGTAACGAGCTAATACGGCGCATTGCAAATAGCCACTTACATTTAAAAAACTAGGAATATAGCCAGCAGAAGCTGGGTGATTAGACCCAAACGCGCGCAAACCGAACAAATGAATTTTAGATATGAATGACAACACGCTGGATCGAAGAGATTTTATAAAAAAAGCGGGGCTACTTACAGCGGGCCTTGCCGCATTGCAGTTTCCGGTATGGGCGCAGAGTATTTTTGCCCGCGCTTACCCATTGCATAACATTCCCGAAAACAAGGAAATAGATCCGGCATGGGCGCGTTCGCTTTATCATAGAGGCGAGGCTACTACCTATTTGAAAAGCCGGAACGAGCTAAAATATATTGGTATGCCTGTAGGTGGACTACATGCAGGGACCGTTTATGTAGGTGGAGACGGCCGGCTCTGGCTATGGCAGATTTACAATGAAACCTTTGAAGGTCCTCAGGAAGGGATAGATCCCAAGGTGGTCAATTGGAATGATGGTACATCAGTAAGGGAAATACGTGTCAGAGACGGTGCAGCCTATATAGAGCCAGCAATAGCTGACAACAAACGTGTTTTAGAGCAGGGTTTTGCCATTAAAGCAGTAATTGACGGAAAGATAGTTGTAAAAGAACTTAACGAAAACGACTGGGACGAGATCAGTTTCACAGCATCTTATCCTGTAGCCAATATAAAGTACAGTAGTAAAAAATTTCCCCTTGAGGTCAATTTAAAGGTCTATTCACCTTTTATCCCGCTGGATGCAGAGAAATCTGCGTTGCCGGCTACGATTTTAAGCCTTGAGGCAGTAAATAAAGGAAAAAATATATTGCAGGTTTCCCTGTTGGGCTGGATGGAAAATGGTGTAAATAAACTGACCGGAAAAGCAAACACCGGACAGCGAAAAAATGAAGTCATCAGTCTTGGAAAGTCGACAGGTATATTTTCTTCATTTGAATCCACTAATGAAGAAGTAAAACAAGCTACCGATAATGGTACTATGAGTTTTGTACTCCATGGAACAAAGGGTAAAGCCCAGACATCGTTTCGTCCATGGCCGGTTCAGGCCAAACATTTTGATCTTTCGGACATCAGTACGGTCAATACAGAAGCTCCGGAAAAACTGGTCGGTTGTATTGGCCTTTCAGAAAATTTATTACCGGGGAAATCACTTAAAGCAAACTATTCGGTCAGCTGGCATTTCAACCAGGTGAATCCCAAGCTTAAAAAACTGGTGAAAGACGCTGAAGGTGGCTATCATTACGCGACCAGGTTTAGAGATGCCAAAGCAGTTTCAGAATTTATAAATAACAATTTCGATGAACTGTCTTCCACCACCGAAATGTGGAGTAAGACATGGAATAATTCTACATTACCACACTGGTTTTTAGAACGCACTTTTGTAAATATAGGTACCTTAGCTACAGCCAATACCTATCGCTTTGCCGATGGCAGATTCTGGGGCTGGGAAGGTGTTGGTGCATGTGCAGGGACCTGTACACATGTATGGCAATATGCCCAGGCTGTAGCCAGAATCTTTCCGGAACTGGAGAAAGACCTGCGCCAAAGGGTTGATCTCGGCGTCGGATTTAAAGAAGACAGCGGAGCCATTATTTTCCGTGCCGAAAACGAAAACAGACCTGCAATTGATGGTCAGGCAGGAACCGTACTCCGGTTCTACCGCGAACATCAGATGAGTAAGGACAATACTTTTCTGCAAACCAACTGGCCTAACATCAAGAAGGCAGTACAGTTTATACTTGCCCAGGACAAAAATGGAGATGGCATGACTGACACACCAATGGAAAATACGCTGGATGCGGTATGGGATGGGGAAATTGCCTGGATCGTGGGGTTGTGTATTGCAGCAGCAAGAGCCGCACAAGCCATGGCAGAAGAGGTTAAAGATGATGCATTCGCAGGGATCTGCGAAAATTACGTCAGGAACGGACGCAGGAATATGGAGAAAGAATTGTTTAATGGCGAATACTTTATTCACCGTCCGGATGCAGTTCAGGGCCGGAAAAACCTTGGCTCCTACAATACCTGTCACATTGACCAGGTATACGGACAAAGCTGGGCATTTCAGGTAGGTCTGCCCCGCGTACTGGATAAAGGAAAAACAGTAGCCGCCCTGAAGGCATTGTGGAAGTATAATTTTACTATGGATGTTGGACCTTATATCAAAACACATACAGGCGGGCGTCCTTACGCCCTTCCGGGCGAGGGGGGAATGGTCATGAATACCAATCCGCACAATGAACCTAAGCCGTTCGGAGAGAATGTAAGCTGGCAACTGGGCTATTTCCACGAATGCATGAGTGGTTTTGAACACCAGGTGGCGGCACACTTTATGGCAGAAGGTATGGTTGAAGAAAGCCTTGTTCTTACACGTGTGATTCATGACCGGCACCATGCGGCCAAAAGAAATCCTTTTAACGAAATAGAATGCAGCGATCATTATGCCAGGGCAATGGCCAGTTACGGTACTTTTATCACGGCCTGTGGTTTTGAGTACCATGGTCCGAAAGGACATATCGCCTTTGCGCCAAAATGGAATAAAGAAAACTTCAAAGCGCCGTTTACTTCTGCTGAAGGCTGGGGAACCTATAGTCAGCAAAAATCAGGTCTTAAACAAACCCATACACT
>DATFQH010000430.1:0-3434 GCA_035264385.1 Pedobacter sp. | reverse complement strand
AACATTATATAAATTAAGGGATTATACCACTGCAAGATACCAGTTCAAAAGCTTCGCAGATACCTACCCGACCAGTAAATATGCTGAAGAATGCAGGTATATGAGTGCGTATTGTTTTTACCTGGATTCGCCAAAGCCAAGTCTGGATCAGGATAATACTTATAAAGCAATAGACGCCTTGCAGCTCTTTATTAACTTTTATCCAAAAAGTGAGCGTGCCGTTGAAGCCAGTAAGTACATCGCTATTCTTCGCACTAAGCTGGAAGATAAAGCCTATGCAAATGCAAAGATGTATTATGAACTGGGTGGTGTAGGCGCCAATGCGACCAACTACAGGGCCGCAGTAATTGCCTTGCAAAATGCCCAGGTTGACTTTCCTGATATTAAATATGCTGAAGAGATGGATCTGCTGATCATCAAATCTCAGTTGGCCTATGCTAAAAATAGTATTGAGGAACGTCAGGAAGACCGTTTCAATGAAGCCATCACTTATGCGGATGAATTTGTTGAATCACATCCCCAAAGCAAACTTCTTGAAGAGGCGAAAGACTTGAGGAAAGACAGTGAGTCGGGGATTGAAAATGCAAAAAGAGTATTGGCGATCAAAATGGCCGACTACGAAAAATATAAAGCTCAATTGGCAAAAGAAGCCAAAAAGGACAGTTCTGCTACAATTAAAACACCGCTTAAATAATGAATACGAATAAACCCACTATACCGAACACTACGGTTACCAGAAATGTTAATGATCTGGATCAGAAAACTGAGAACATTTATGAGTCTTTAGTAATTATTTCTAAAAGGGCTAATCAGATTTCAAACAATATGAAGGAAGAGCTGCACGGCAAACTGGCCGAGTTCGCGTCTTCAAATGACAACCTGGAAGAGATCTTCGAAAACAGGGAACAAATTGAGATCAGCAAGCATTATGAGCGCTTACCTAAGCCTTCTCTTATCGCGATCGATGAGTTTCTGAATGACAAAATTTATTACAGAAACCCTGCTAAAGAGCAACAATAATATCACGCATAGTTATTAAATTGCAGCTCTGCATTAATAAACCATGCTAAAAGATAAAAACATTATTCTTGGCGTTTGCGGCAGTATCGCAGCATACAAATCGGCTATATTGGTTCGGTTACTTGTAAAAGCTGGCGCAAACGTTAAGGTAATCTTAACAGCCGATGCGGCCAACTTCATCACTCCGCTGACCCTGGCAACGCTGTCTAAAAATCCAGTTTACACTCAATATTTTGAAGCGGATACCGGCGTATGGAGCAACCATGTAGAGCTTGGTCTTTGGGCCGACCATATGATCATTGCACCACTAAGTGCCAATACACTCGCCAAAATGGCCAATGGATTATGCGATAATCTGCTTACTGCTGTCTATTTATCTGCCAAATGCCCTGTTTATGTGGCTCCGGCTATGGATTTGGACATGTGGAAACATGACAGCACACAACAAAATATCCTTCAAATCAGTTCGTATGGCAATCTGGTGATCGCACCAAATGAGGGAGAACTGGCAAGTGGTCTCTATGGCGCCGGGCGAATGTCCGAGCCGGAAGAAATTGTAACTTTTTTAAATAATACCATTAAAAAAGGCCTTCCTCTTATCGGCAAAAAAGCATTGGTAACTGCCGGACCTACTTACGAAGCCATTGATCCTGTACGCTTTATCGGAAATCACGCATCCGGAAAAATGGGTTTTGCCATTGCAGATCAGCTGGCAGCTTTGGGCGCGGAGGTTGTCTTAATTGCGGGTCCTACCACACAAAAAAGCAAATACGACATGCGCAGGGTGGATGTGGTAAGCGCTGCGCAGATGCTGGAAGCCTGTACTCAGGAATTTGATGATACGGATATCACGGTAATGAGTGCGGCTGTAGCAGACTACACTCCTGTAACTGTGGCCGGGCAAAAAATAAAGAAGCAGGATGACCGCTTGCAGATTGACCTTAGAAAAACAACAGATATTCTGGCCACGCTCGGGCAACTTAAAAAAAACAATCAAATCCTGGTCGGCTTTGCACTGGAAACAGATCATGAGGAAGAAAATGCGAAGGGCAAGTTGACGCGAAAGAACCTGGACCTGATTGTATTGAATTCACTGAATGACAATGGTGCGGGCTTTAAAACTGATACCAATAAAATCACTATCTTTAATAAGGCATTTGAAAAAACAGTATTCGGGGTTAAGTCTAAAACCGAGGTTGCTGAAGACATCTGCCTTGAAATACTAAAACTGGTTCAAGTATGAAACGCTATATCGTCATCCTGATTGCTTTGTTGATCTTTAAGGGTGCTGCACAGGCACAGGAATTGAATGCAAGGGTACAGATTCAGGCTCCTGCTGTTCCAAATATCGACAGAAGGAACATAGACGTGCTTCAGAAGATTGTAACAGAGTTTCTCAACAATAATAAATGGACCACTGAAACCTATGCTCCCCAGGAGCGGATCGAATGTAATTTTGTAATCACGATTACAGATTGGGACGGTAGCAACTCTTATAAAGCGGAGGCCCAGATCCAGTCCAGCAGGCCGGTATATGGTTCGGCATACAACAGTACTTTACTGAACCTGAATGATAAGGATTTCGATTTTGGGTACAGCGAAGGGCAATCACTTGATTTCTCTGATCAGAATTTTATTTCTAACCTGAGCTCACTGCTGGGTTATTACGCTTATACTATTATAGGACTCGATAAAGATAGTTTTAGCAATCTGGGAGGTACAGCTTTGTTCAAAAAAGCCCAAAACCTGTTGAACAATGCGCAGAATAGTGGTAATAAAGGCTGGAAAGCTTTTGACGGACTGCGCAACAGGTACTGGCTGAATGAGAATCTGCTGAACAAAGGCTTTGAAGATTTAAGGGTATTCATTTATGATTATCATTTTAATGGGCTGGACCGGCTGCAGGACAACAGCGGCAGAGGAGTAAAAAAAATGATCACCTTATTAACCGGACTGAGGCAAATGGATAAACAAAAATTGGGTTCAATATTTCCTAATTTTTACTTTGCTTCAAAGGCAGACGAAGTGGTTAATGTATTTTCTATCTCTACTGGGGATCCTTCTGACAGGATAAAAGCCTATAATCTGTTGGTTGAAATAGATCCTGCCAACATCAACAGGTATGAAGCCTTGAATCAAACGGCGAATCCGGTGATCCCTGGAAACAACAATCAACAGGGTTTAAATAACAATCCACAGGGCATTCGCAATTAATAATTAAAATTTGATAAAAATAATTTTGTTTATACGAATACATTCGTACATTTGATTACGAAACAATTCGTACAAAGAAGTTATGGCAGCAGGAAACCTTAAACCGACCGAAAGTGAAATGGAGATCTTACAAATATTGTGGGAGAAAGGCAATTGTACGGTAAGGGATGTACATGAAATTTTAGAGAAGAACAAAGACG
>DATFQH010000429.1:0-4609 GCA_035264385.1 Pedobacter sp. | reverse complement strand
GGATTGCCAAGTCCAGTACAGTGATGGCGGCAATGGAACTTGCTATGCGACTTTCAGCAGCTGCACCGGTGAAAAAGCCTTGCGAAATGTGAAAATTAAAACTTACTTAACAAATAAATCCTATGAGGACGATCAATAGGAACACAGTAAAGCAAAGACCTCCGACAGCTTGCTAAAAGAATGTATGCTATCATATTCTAACTGTACTCAAAACCGTAACAAATACGTAACGGAGCAAAATTTTGAAGTTTCAAAAATAGTCTGTAAATTGCTTCTGTAAGTCAGAAAAGCACATTTTGCCTCATATAAGGACGGTTAGGCTAGAAGACTCATAATCTTCTACTCGATAAGTTGGTTGAACGTTCTTCTGACAGCGACTTTCGATTCAATGTTTTCAATCAATCTGTTTGCTTTCAATCGGTCTGTTTTAGATAGTTTAAAAGCTATGGTTACGGGAATTAATAGCTGACCTTAGCCGGATCTGTAACAATGATCTCAGGTTTACCCTTGTAGTTGATGACTGTACCTTCAATGGTTATAGTCTTACCATTGATCTTTGTGGCAATGGCTTTTGCCGGTCCTTTTAATGCAAGGGTGAGCTGTTGATTGGGGTAGGGGGCTCCTAGATTGACCAGGACCATGCTGCCGATATCTTTCGAACTGAAAACCTTGCCGGTAACTACTACGAGTTTTCCGATCGAATTCTTGGCCGCTGCAAGTTGTATTGCTACAGGAGCGATGTTTTTTACTTCTGCCGACTTGGTCACTGCATTGGTGTTTGTAGCAGAGACTTGCTGATCACTGAATAGTTTATTGAGTTCACCGGCCAAGCGGATTCCAGCCTGTGCTACCCGTAGCCGGATGATAGGTATGGACTTTTTATAGTAGGCCTCATCTATGGTTTGACCGGGTTTGATATCGTCGTATAGTTCACTGCTGATCTGGTAGCTTTCCCAGAGCCATTGCATCGGGCTTTCGGCTTGCCATTTGCTGATTTGCTGTTGGTTTGCCCAGTCATACTGCCCAGCCATCTGCTCATTGTTCAGGCCCTCATGGTCGATCAGTTTGCTGTCCCACAGGCTGTGCAAATTTGTGCCTTTGCCATTGAAGCGAAGCTGAATGGCATTTCCTCCCTTATCCTCAGCTCTGCTGACGTGCATCGGCTGATGAGCATCTCCAACCAGGTGGATCAGAAATTTTAGGGCTTCGGCTTTTTGTTTACCATCAAGGCTCTTTTTCTTTAAGTTGGCCTGTGCTTTTAATAGCGCAGTATAGATGTTGTCTTTGTCCTGGTTGGTTACAAATTCGGTAAACTGAGCTTTACTCAGGCCAAGTGGTGCATTCAAAAAGTGCCAGGATGCGGTTTTTCTGTATTCCTGATCGTCACGAATCTCATCTGCCCAGGTGCTTGCATCGGTCATGCTTTCCCCGTTGAGCAAGGCGGACACTGCTGCCTTGGTATTACTAGTCAGGTGTTTTTCTGCTATGGTGGCAAGGCCTCGGTGCCCTTTGGAACCCCAGGAAATAATGGTAATGGAGACAAACAGTAACAGCAGGATAAGGAGTGATCTTTTCATGCTGCAAATTTACTGTGGCGCTCGCTAAAATTCTGGTTAAATTCTCAACATATTGGAAATACCGGAGGAGCAGAGCTGAACATATTTAATGCAACTTTAAGCAGTTGATTTTAGGAGCCTCTTCGCCGGGGGTGAGGGAATGGTGATAGCTTGGTCGGTTTCACGGCATAAAGGCCATATCATGGAGTAGATTGAGCTTGGTCTCATTGGCATGGTAATTCCATCGCTATTCGGCCGCCGGCCTCATTGGATTTGTATCAAGTGATCTTCTCAATTTTACTTCTTTAATGTTTACATAGAAATCACTTGCTATCGTTAGGGAAGCGGAATCTGGCTTGTTTAATTCAAGCTTTTGCCAGCTCGTTCCTGGTGTGAGCCAGACTGCTGCTGTCAAACTGGTTTTTATAGGCATGCTAAAACCTGGAAGGCAATCAGTATATCTATATCTTAATGTATTACCTGTCAATTGGTATTCAAAGACTGGGATTTCCTTATTCCGCAGATATTGATCAAAGATAGGCTTCAGATCATAGCCGCCAACCTTGGTGAATATCGTTTCCAGATCAAAATCGCAGATGATTTTACTGCTTTACCAGGTAAGGCTTTAGGTACTGCATTAAAGCCTGAGGGTTTTTCCGCAGTTCTGGCCCCTCACTAAACTGGAGTAATTCGGTTACTTGCAATAAATCTCCGCATCCAGCAGCGCTTAATAGTTCAGCTAGCTGATGGTCTGTTGAAAAATTATACCCGGCGAAACCCCTCAAGGTATCCATGCCTAGATATTGTTTGTCGAGCGGTGCCAGTCTGGTCAGTTCGCTGAGCTGGTTTCCTTCCCGGGTGCCGTTGTTGGTAAGGAACAGGAAACTTCGAATGATGATCTTTTGCTGCTCGGTAGAGATTAGTAAATACCCAAGCTTTTTCCCAAAAATTTCCAGGGGAACCATTGTTTTGTCGTTTTTACGATACCATTTGCTGCTTTCTGCAAGGAGTGTTTCGGCTATGGATTCGTGGATCAGTCCTTTATGTAAGCCAAGGCGTTCGTTGAGCCTGTTCAGTGCGTGGCGCTGGATGTAGACAGGCAGGTTTTCTTCTCCGGGTGACTCAAAACCAATCTTCCCCGGCGGTATACTGATCCAGTTTATTCCTCCAAGCACGTCTGCCCATCCCGCTCGCAATAACTCACGTTTATGGCCGTCCAGTTGAATACTGATCAGCTGGGGACGATGCTCGGTGAGGGTTACCTGGTTTGGAGCGGTGATGCCCTTGATTGCGCAAAGGGAGTCTAGCGCATAGCTTAGAATTGTGTCTGACCAGTCGGAACATATGATGGCCAACCGGCGCAAAATATGGATGAGTTCTGTGATTGCTGACCGGTAGTACTCAGTCTGGGCAAAATAGGGTTCAAAGGCTTTGACCAGATCTGAGGGAAGTTCAGTGCTTTCACGGCTCATCATTTCTACGTATTGAATCAGCATCAGGCCCTCTCTAAAATATTCGGCGAGTGAAATCTGCTTGCCCGTTGTTGTGGAAATGAAAGTGCTGGAAAGGCTATTTCTGAAAATCTCAGCAACTGTTTTGTCATCGCTTCCGATGAGTTTAACTGGATTGTACCGGTTTTCTAAGATTAAAGCTCTGCTATAGGCTGGGAACCTGACATAGTATCCAGCGCCGACCAGCAGATCGCAGGTGGTTTCCAGTATTTTAGCTGCGTTAGCCTGAACCTGTTTCTGGGTGAAACCGCCTTTGTTTAATTTTTTGTTTTGTTCATTGATGCGTTCTATGAGCAAATTTAATTAATTATCAGCGCCCGGATATAAATGCTTGTTTAAAATGTGAAAAGGGGGTTTTTCGCCTTTTATGTGTAACTCAGTAACTTTTATACAAACGTTGAGTTAGCGCTTATGAAAAAGCGAATTTGTGATATTTATTATATTAAATTATTGATTTACAGAGTTTTGTGATTTGTATAGCTGCCGCGCATCATTGATATTTGCGCCCATGAGTTTAAAGGATAGCTTTTTCTTTCGCCCAACCCTGCTGGTAAGGGCACCGGCGAAACCCATTTCTGATTTTTCTGCAGATGGTCTAATTGAAATATTAGCAAATGCAGATTTTCAAAATGCAGTTTTTATTGCCAGTCCGGATTTACATAAGGCATTGTCCGGGCACAATTTTGATTTCGAAAAGCTGAGTCCGGCCTTAAAAACTTCAGCCTTCAAATACTATAACCGAATGTCCTGCCGGCCGACGCCTTTCGGCACTTTTGCTTCAGTGGGGAAGCTAAACTGGGACGCACGCGGATATGAACTGCTGCGCGAGGCTGAGTTGCGCGAGCTGACGCTGGCTGAACCCAACTGTGATGAGGCTGATTTTGGCGCCCCCGATCAGGCGGACTTAATTTTTTTAAATCCATCCCTGTTTTCCCTTGGTAGTCATTACAGGTATACCGCGCGTAAATACAATCGGGCGACCGGGCGCAGTGTCTTCCGGATTATGGATGTCCCGGAGAACCGGGTGTTGTCTAGGCTAGTTAAGATGCTGGAGAAACCCTTAACGTATCGTTCTGCACTTAATTTTTTAGCCAAACTTTTGCACCCCGACCAGGCAGTTGAGCTGCTTAGTAGTTTGCTAAAGGCGCAACTGCTTTATCATTCGCGAATGCCTACACTAACGCGGGCGGAGTTCGGTAAATTGGAAAATCCGAATATCAAAGGGGCTAGAGGCTATACTGTCGCATTCCATGAACAGCGGGGGAGTTTGAATCAGAGCATCCAGAGCGACGTCCTGGCTGCGCTGGAGATGCTGGAAAAGCTTACGCCGGTTGTACCGCCATCACGATTAACCGATTTTGCTGGCAAGTTTCTTGCAAGGTTTGAAGATCAGTGCATCCCTTTACTTACCGCTCTGGATCCCCAGGCCGGTATCAGTTACCTTGGTAATGAGCTAAGTGCCGGTAGCAGTGGGAAGCCCGCCAATCATTCCAGTATTGAAGCTAACGCGTCGATATTGAAGTCATGGACACCATTAAATGC
>DATFQH010000428.1:0-2045 GCA_035264385.1 Pedobacter sp. | reverse complement strand
TCTGCCCTGATCAAATATTGTTCAGACAATCTTAAAACCATAGATGATTCTGTAACTGTTGAGCTCGTATATACCTTATATTTATACGGGGAATAAATGGGCTCGGGAATTAAAAGATCTGTTCTTATCCATTCATTTTTTCTTAAATCACCATACTCAAAGGCTTTCGTCACTTCGTTGTTAAGTACAAAAGATTTATATAATGAAAGGTCTTCTAAAAAATAAAACCCTTCTACAGTATTACTTGATTCGCTAACAACTGGTCGAAGTTGCCATATCGCTTCTGAACTGTTGGAAAGAAAAGTAGTGTTTAAGTCAGACGACAAAGCATACTTTGAATTATTAATAACTTCAGTAGCTTGTGTTTCCGCATTGTCCCATTGCTTATTATACAAATAAACCCTTGCCAGCATGGCTGCAGCGCTTGCTTTATTAACCCTGATCCTTGCGCGCGTAACAAAATCTTCATCGATCCATGGATAGTCGTCAGAGAGATTATTTTTAGCTATGGTAAGGTCTTGGATAATGCTGTTATAAACTTCAAATGACGTTGAACGAGGAAGCTTCTTCGTAATATTGTAATCGGTTGTCAGTGCCAGGGGAATTGGTCCAAATAAATTAACTAAATAAAAATGTGTAAAGGCCCTTATAAAAAGGACTTCGCCAATTAGTTGTTTTTTTGCTTTTTCGGTAACATTTCTTGACTCATTTAAACCTTCCAATACCTCATTAATCTGGTAGAGTGTTTTATAGCAGGATATCCAGAGTTCTAAGACTGAGGCATTTCTTGTGGACAAGTTATTTTGCTGAAATTCCTGGTAAACGCCAACATTACTAAAGTTATGTAATTCATCTGCAGATAATCCAGCAAGCATGGTAACACTACTCGGTCCCCCCGAAGCAAACCCTACATAGTTTATCAAATCAAAATAAATGCCGACAACAGCTGAAGTTGCAGTAACATCATCGTTAAATACCACCTCACTGGTCACGGACGACTTGGGAGGATCAATATCTATAAACTTTTTGCAGGAGGAATTCATAGCAACTAATCCTATAATCATAAATATGGTTGTTTTTTTTATTGCATTTTTCATAAACATAAACTTAGAGTTTTAACTGAATTCCAAAATTCCACATCCTTAATTGCGGCAAACTGTTCATAGTTTCCGGATCAAGTACCATATCGTAATTATTCGTTATAGTAAAGAGATTTTGGCCCTGTAAAAATATGGATGCTTTTTTTGCATGAATTTTATTCAATAAATTGACCGGAAGGCTATAACTCACAGTTAAGGTCTTTAATCTTGCAAAAAGTACATTTTTGACATTGTGGTCACTGATTAAAACTTTGTTATAAGTCTCGTCGAATCCTGCCCCGTTAAATTTAGCCACATCAGTTTGATCACCAGGATTTTTCCATCTTTTCAGAACCCCTCGTTCCTCGTTACGTCTACCTCCGGGCGGACTAGTTGACAGATGCCCAAAATTCATTGCATTCGACACCTGAACTAAGAATGAAAGATTAAAATTCTTATAAGTAATCTCGTTTTGCAATCCTCCGTGAAACTTTGTACCTATTGGAGACATAAACTTTCGGTCATTCTCATCAATCAATCCATCTCCTGTAATGTCTTTTAATTGATGTTCTCCTGTGTCTGGGTTAACGCCATCCCATGTATATAAATACTGAATAGAGAGAGGTTCACCAACTTTATATGTTGTTGCGTATGGTGTTTCTTCAATCCCGTCAAACGCTACCAGTTTATTTTTCGGCAATGATAAATTAAAAAATGTAGACCATTGGAAAAATGCATTTTTAACATTATTAGTCTTTAAAGAAAACTCCAATCCAGTATTTTCAACAGTCGCGGGAAAATTCAAGAATAATGAGGAAAAACCTGTAGTATAGGGCATATTATAGTCAACTAATTGATTCGAAGTCTTATTGCGATACCAACTACTCTCGAGTAGTATCCTGTCATCAATAAAACCAAGTTCAATTGCAACCTCAAACTTTCGAGTTTCTTCCCACCTAATATCAG
>DATFQH010000427.1:0-4148 GCA_035264385.1 Pedobacter sp. | reverse complement strand
ATATCCAAACAACGAAATCACCACAAATCAAAATTTTCCTGGAACAAGAGTAATCTATGAACCAGTCTGGTGGGACGTCAGATAAAGCAAACAATTATTTATTCTAAAATAGAAGACATGACATCATCAATCGAAATAATCAGGAGACTCCTGACCAGTATGTTCCTTTTAATCGCGTGCAGTATTCTGCTCTATACCTGCAGCCCGTCTACGCGGATTACCGGATCCTGGGTTGAACCATCAGCTCAGGGACAGCCATTTCAGGGCAAACGGGTTTTTATCGCTTCTCTCACCCGCAACATGGAGCTAAGAACTAAACTTGAAAACACGCTTGCAGAGCAAGCCACACAAAGAGGCATCTCTGTTATTAAAAGTACTGAGCACTTTAGCCCGGATTTTTATCAAAAAATTCCTGAGGAAAAAGCCCTGCTGCAACAAATCCGCAACTCAGGGGCGAACGCAATCTTGACGGTATCACTGATCAACAAGGAAAGTGAAACTCGGTATGTTCCGGGAACCAGAACCTACTCACCATTCTCCTACTACCGGTGGTATGGAGGGTTTTATAGCTATTTTAATTACTGGAGGCCGTCATTATACGAGCCCGGATATTATGTTACCGATAAAACATATTTTATGGAAACAAACCTTTATGACATAAAAACTAACAGGTTGATCTGGTCGGCGCAGTCAGAAACAATGAATCCCGGTTCGATCGATGAATTTGCGAGAACCTACCCTAAAGTGCTGATTGCGCAGTTGATCAAAGACCGGTTGCTGACTATGTAACCTTTTAACGATTCTGCGTGGACCCTGTGTTCAGACTACAAATCAGATAATATCCATGCGGGGCATATCTCACGTTGGATTGGATAAAATATTCATTATGAAAGAAAGTTCAGATAACAAATTTATCCCCATGACTTCGGCAGCCAGCGGGAATGGAGTCGAAGTAAGACCCGACCTTTATTACTATACCAACCAAATTGTCAACGTAGTCATGATCGGATCGCCAGGTGAACAATGGGTGCTCGTGGATGCCGGGATGCCAAAATGCGGTGCTGAAATAAAGGATGTGGCAGAAGACCGCTTTGGCAAGGGTAGCCGGCCACAATGTATTATACTTACCCATGGACACTTCGACCATGTTGGCGGCTTGGTCCATTTACTGGAAGAATGGCAGGTGCCTGTCTATGTACACCCAAAGGAGTTCCCTTACCTTACCGGATTACAGGCCTATCCTGAGCCTGATGCTACTGTAGAAGGTGGCCTATTGGCTAAGCTGGCGTCCATCTATCCGCACGAGCCTGTAGATGTAAGTGCTTATCTGCAGTCTATGCCGGCAGATCATACCGTGCCCCACTTACCAGGATGGGAGTGGATCGGCACGCCAGGTCATTCAGCAGGCCATATTTCTTTATACCGGGAAACTGACAGGGCACTGATCAGTGGGGACGCTATCGTGACAGTTCGACAGGACTCGTTATATAAAGTACTTTTTCAAATTGCAGAGCTGAACGGTCCACCGCGTTATCTGACTACGGACTGGACTGCAGCAGAGCAATCGGTTAATAAACTTTATGCTTTGAAACCCGATATTTTAATCTCCGGTCATGGGAAAGCAATGACGGGTGCTGATCTAAGAGCGGAACTTGGGTATCTAAACGATAATTTCCAGGAAGTAGCCGTACCTAAACACGGAAAATACATCTAATAAATATAAATGTTATGATTAAACAATTCATATTCTGTATATTAATATTGTTTATTGCTGCATGTGATCCTCAGGGTGACCGCAATACCAACACAAAGAAGCGCGATAATAAGGGCCAGCCGATCTATCCTAAAGGGCCGCGCAATGAAACTATGGAGAGTAATGCCGACGGCGACGCAGCTGCATTTATGTATAGTGCGGCTTTGCTGGTTAAGGTTCAATTGGATCTCGCTAAGGCTGCCTTTTATAATTCTCAGAATCCAAAGTATAAAACTCAGGCACTAATTGTCATTCGTGACTACAAAGACATTCAGTACAGTTTGAATGCTACCGCGGCTAAAGTTGGACTACTGCTCCCGGAGCAGTACCCGATGGATGTACAGGAAAAGCTGGAGCGAATTAAACTGCTGAAAGGCCAGGATTTTGACAGGCAGTACGCTGAAGAGATTAAAAGCGGTAATCCCAAGATACGCGTTGCCTTTGAAGCCGGAACAGACGTGATCACAGATGATGTGAAAAATTTCGCGGAGCAGACATTACCGGTAATTAAACGCCATGCCGTATTAAATTATTAGGTCCCAGCCAACTTTCTTCAGGCAATTCACTGCTTACCAAAAGTGCGGAATCCTGATGACGTTGCTTCGGTTCTGTCTCCCTATTCGATTGTAGCCAGGCGGTTTGTTGTTGTGTGGCCAACCAACTTGCCGACCTGCTCGAGCAGTTTCGAACGTTTTTTACGCGAGACACTTCCTATAAGTGCCGCCGAATTGTCCGAGACTGCTGCAATGACCATAGGGTAGCTTACTAAAACACTGTCAATTTGCTGTTTCAAGGTAAAATTGGCACCGATACTAACCGGTGCAATCTGCAACCTATCGTCTATACTGTCAATAACGTGGATGCTGCTTACCTTCTGTTTAAGCATCTCTCTGGATTTTAATGTTGGAGCGGAGCCTAGCAATGTTACTATGCCGTTCTGAACGGTGAACTGCACGCCAGCAAAGTTGATATCCTCTTTGGCTTTTGTTGTGATGTCAGCCTTAATCTCCTGATCCCGCATCTGTTGATTGCAGCCTGTTGTTGCGAGATATATAACGAGTATCGTTCCTCTTAAATATTTCAGTGCTTCCATGGTATAATGTCAAGAAATAAAGAATTTGTGCTCAGCGCAGTATTGATAAATGTTTGGCTAGGTGCAGATCGCGCTGAGTCCCCGAAGTAAAAGTACTGACCTGGTCATTCTATTTTTACTTCGGGGTTCTGCCGCCGTATCGATGATAATAATTCAATGATTAAGAAACCTGAACTATGGGTTAACCTTGGATTTTAAATTAACGGCGTCCTGTAAATGAGCTTTAAGCGTAGGTAACTTTGAAGCTGCCATTGCCCGAAGGTCACCATCCGGAACGCCGCGGTTAGCCGCGCCAACTTCAAAAAGGTTAACTGCCTCCTGATGGGATTGAACCATAATCTGGGCAAATTTTTTATCAAAATCTGTTCCGGATGCTGCTGTCAGGATTTCCAGATTCTGCCTGTGATTTACCATAAGTTCAGTAGGAGGAAGTACCGTCCAATTTTTCTGGTCTGCCAGGGCTTTCATTTGCGCCGCGGCTGCGGTATGGTCAGTCACCATATGTTCACCGTAATGTTTCACATCCTCGTCCTGGCCTTTCGTCTGTGCAAGCGCACCGGCAGCAACCTCAAAATTATTGCTGCTTGAGGCCGATGTCACAAATGCCTGATTGGACATGAAGTAATCATCATCGTCATCATTGTCTTTTTTGCAGGAAAAGGTGAAGAGGCAGATGCTCATTGTAATTGCGGCCAGCTTCAGGAGCTGACCTTTTCGACTGTTGTTAAATGCTAATCGTGTCATAGGTAAAATGATTAAATTATAATTGATTGTAAGTTTCTGATATTTGTTTAGGTTCTATGGTTCAATCTCGGTTCGTTACTGCTGCTACCCAATCTTTATTCCTGCAGTTTAAACAACTCACGCTTTCTTCCATGCTTCCGGACGGGTTTTCCTTCCCACAGTAGGAGCAGACTTTACCATTTCCTGTCATGTGAAGCGCTGTGGAAAGTTCGCTGTCCCAAGCCGGTATGACGGAAAGGCCTGGCTTGGGTTCAGCAGCACTTAGAACGCTGAATGTGCCGCCAGCTTCAAAATAGAGGCGCTTAACCATTCCAAGATGGCTGATGCTGTGTGAACGGAGCTGTGAAAATACGCGGTCTCTGCTGATTCTTGTCAGCAGCATGGCATCAGTATTAAGGACGCCATCCTTAACCAGCATGTTGTATTTATCCTGTGTTATCGACTCAAATTTCTTATCGACCGAAGCTTTTTTTGCGATGACGATCTGGTACAAGATGAGGACTGCCGCAACCACAAACGCAGGTAATAATCCTCTGTCAGGATTCATAAGAGGAATAC
>DATFQH010000426.1:0-3757 GCA_035264385.1 Pedobacter sp. | reverse complement strand
AGCTCAATGTCCAGAAACAAAATATCCGGCTGATGCTGTCTGATCGATGCGACAGCCTCCTGAACATTTCCGGCCACAGCGACAATCTCTACCCCCTCACAATGAGCCTCAACCAGATCCAGCAACAATTCTCTGCTTCTGATTTCATCTTCAATAATAATTGCTTTTTGTATCATAAGGTTAGTAATCAAATACAGCCGAATTCTGCATACTGGAACTCACCAGCAGCCTTACTGTAACTTTTGTACCTGCAGGATCACCATTGATTCCAGCCAGATCTTCAGTACTCAGCACTATTCTACCAGGCATCTCTTCATTTAAAATATCAACACGGTCTCGAAGCAGCTTTTTATATGGGGTGCTTTCATTTGCAGTACGGTTCGCATTTAGTGCTTTCGCTCTGCTTCTTCCGCATCCGTTATCCTGAATGATGCATACCAGATAGGGATTTTGATAAGCGAAGTTCACGCTAATCTCTCCGGGTTTTTCGTTATTGAGAATACCGTGGTATAATGCATTCTCAATGAAATGATATAATATAAGCGGAGGTATACCTGACAAACCGGAAGGCAGATCATGATCAGATTCCATTGTATAGTTAAACTTACCTGTAAATCTGGTTTTTTCAAGATCAAGATAAAGCTTCAAAAATTGCTGTTCCCTGTCTAAACTAACTTCAGGATCATTCGCCTGCGACAACAACTCGCGCATGAACCGCGAAAAACGGGCGACATAGCCAAGAGAAATCTCTTTCTCCCCTTTGTTTATGTAATATTGAAGGTCGTTCAGAGAATTAAACACGAAATGCGGATTGATCTGGGCCTGCAACACCCTCATGTGTAGTTTTCGGTTGATGCGCTCAATGTCCCGGTTTTGTTTTCTGATCAAAGTGTTTCTCTGTATCAGTATTTTGCTCAGCTCAGTCTTAATCCTGTACTGATTGAATAGCAGTGCGGAGATGATGATCACTATGAAAACAACCATGATACTGATATTACGCAAGGTCTTATCTCTCTCGGCTGTCAGCAGCGTATTTACGAGCCGTTGGGAAACAATTTCCCGTTCCTTCATGAGCAGTTCGAGTTCTCCGGACCGCTGATCTTCCTCACTTTTGCCCGGGTCTTCCATGATGATTTTTCCAATCTCCGCTCCTAAATATTTTGATAACAATTTATCGGCAAGCCGCTTACATTCAAACCCCTGGAAATACTCGTCCACTATAGGCTGCCAGTCACTGTGAAGGGGAAATATTCCGGAAAGGCCCTGGCGTTCTGTCGCAAACAAATGCTGCCTTTTTACTTTGATGCCCTTTTGCAAGCTCACCACATAAACCGTCAGGGGGACATACCCAAAGGCATTTTTATTTTCTGCGATTCTTTTTAATATTTCATAATCATCATATTGTCTGGATATCGGGATACTTTGGCCCTGCGTCAAAATACCAAGATCTTCCTCCATTGCGGTATGACGCATTGTGTAGCCATGCATCTGAGATATAGTATTTAAAAAACTCGCCTTGCTATTGTACAAGGGTACAGCATCATTGGTTACCAGCACATTCATATCAGGCATATAGGGAGGCGTAAAACGGACTTCAGTTTGCCGTTTTGGTGTTATAGAAAAAAAAGACCAGCCAAACAAGCCACTTACCTTTGCCTGTTTAATTTCAGCATATATATTTTCAAAACTTGTGGCATTCTTCCAGGTAATCGAAATCTGGTAACCATATCGCTTTTTTACCCAGTCTGCGAACGACATCATCAGCTCATACTCTACCCCCTGCAACTTCCCGTTCTCCGCTTCAAATATAAAAGGGTCTATATCATACCACAAAGCCATTACCGTTCCTCTCTTGTTTTGCTGAACCTGCTTCCAGCTGTCGGTATGCTGAGCAGAAGCGTCCAGTACACAAACAAACAATGACAGTAAAAGAAAAAGGACGTGCGACGTGGATCTTATCATTTGAAAGTTTTATAGAAGCTAAGATAATAAAAGGCTTTAAAATACCTTTGATCTACCGGAAAGCATCTTGTTGTAATCTTTAGGGTTAATGGGCTTGAAAAATTCTTTTACCACGTTTCCCGAAGCCCTCGTCTGGTAACCCATGTCTTTCATGAGTTCGTCCAGATGCTGGAAATTAAATGGTGCGACACAAAGTCCGCTAAACTCAGAGGCAATCGGCCGGCCGTTTGTTCGCCACTGCTGCATTCTGTCCATCTCCTGAAGCATGTCCTCAGCTGGCGGAAGAATCAGCTCATCTGTGACGGTCGCAGCCAGCCAGTTGGCAGCGACCTCAGAAGTAAGCGTTGTGAATAAGCTGGAATTGAAGCCAACAAAACCCATCTGCGGCAGGTCGGGATGTAAGATATTTCTGTAAAGAGAAAACACACCCTTTGCATTCGTGATGAGCTGCTGATAATGCAAACTAAGAAACGGTAAACGCTGCCTGAAACCCGTACCGAAAACGATGACGTCAGGATTGATGGTACTACCGTTTTTCAGGACAACGTCGCGTCCTTCCAAACGTTCAATTTCGGTACAGTGGGCCTGAATTTCTTTACATGCAACCTTTTCAAAAAATCCTACCGGTTCAACGCCAAGGCTGCAGCTGATCTGGTCCTCTATACGATGCGCCGGCAACATCCCACATTCCTTCAGCTTGAACTGTTTGCTGATCAGCAATTCCAGACCCCTCCACTGCATCCAAACAGCCGGCTTGCCCAAAGAATGGAGCATGTACTGAAAGGTTGTCTTTTTCCGGGCATCAAAAAAAGCTTCAGAGAACCGGGAAAACAACAAATACCTCATATTAACCAGGTTACCGAAATACCGTGGTACCTTCCATTGGGCGCGGCGGTAAAGCAAAGTACAGGACTTGCCGACTTCTGCAGCCGTGGTGGCAATATCAGTTGCCGATTTGGCAAACCCAACAACGGCAACGTCTTTGTCCCTTAACATTTCCTCAGAACGGACTTCAGAAGAATGCAATACGATTCCGCCTTGCGCTTTGAAAGAGTCGATACCAGGCAGTTCCGGAATGTAAGCTTCATGGAATGTCCCGGTACAAACCACCATATAACTAAAAGACATATTCTCACCAGTATTCAGTTTAACCTGCCACTGAAACCCATCGTAGTTCATACTTTCTACCACAGTTCCGAACCTGATTTGAGGGGTCACACCGAAGTGGCTTGCATAATTTTCTAAATATTCCTGAACCTGAAATCCGGTAGGCCACATGGGATAATGGGCAGGCATAGGAAAGTCTGAAAAAGCATATTCATCCCTGGTCGTCTGTGTTGTTACCCCCACATAGGAGCGGTTTTTATCCCAGACACCACCTACCTGATCTGATTTTTCAAAAATTGTGACCTGATATCCCTTATTTAAAAATGTCTTTGCAGTAACCAGGCCGCTGATGCCAGCTCCTATAATTCCTATATGTTTCATAATCTGGTTTTAGTAAGGTCTGTCGATACGGTTCGACAGACAAGTTCTTGATTTTCTTTTAAAATTTTTATATTGCTTTTGTTAACTACCCATCTACTGTGCTTTCCCGATGATCATCCTCCTTATCCTTCTAATTATTGCTTTGTTGATTGCCGGCTGTATCTGGGTCGGATTCCACACATCCCAGACAAAAAAGCTCGTCTACAACTATGAGCAACAAATTACAGACCTTCAGGATCTGGCCTGGCGCGCTCAAATGAATCCCCATTTTCTCAATAACTGTCTGAATAACATCAATGCCGTAATT
>DATFQH010000425.1:0-7704 GCA_035264385.1 Pedobacter sp. | reverse complement strand
ATCCCCATGCCCTTAAACCGGCTAAGATCGGATTGGGACATACCCGCTATAGCTTTAAGACTCCCGCCCGCACCCTCCAGTATCCGCTCAGCCAGCTCAAGCGCGGACTCACTGGGCGATCCGGATCCAATGAGCATCGCCAGCAGTTCAGCATTTTCCATATCTGCCTTGCCATTTGCCGCCATATTCTCCCGCGGTCGGGCATCTGGGGGCATTGCTTTAATGCCCAGCTTGTCTTTTAATTCTTCGTGCAAGTCTTTAATAGTTGTATAACCTTTTCCCTGATAGGCAGTTGCGCGGAATAGCGAAGAAAACGCAGCAATGAAGTCTTCAAACTGGTCCTGGAAAATCACAAATGACCAGCGTTTGTAACTACCGTCATCCTGCTGCTCGCTCCTGGTATACTGTACATAATTGTTTTTGTTACCGGCAACTTTAAAATCCAAAAAAAAGTGGCGCTTGCCGGAAGAAAATGATTCTGATGCTAAAATTTCATTTTTCATAACCTTGGTATTTGATCCAAAGTTGAAGAGAACCATCCCTATCAATCGGTACAATATAAAATTACCCGATGCAGTATAATTGTAGCCGATCTTAGAACCATTTACCCGATCAGATCGTTTAATAATTTTACTCATCGTTTATAGATTATGGAAGATCGACTAGCTTTGACATCAAAGAATAGCTGCAAATACTGCGGCAGGATGCTCCATGGAAGAAGTGACCAACTGTTCTGCAATGACGGCTGTAGAAATACTTTTAACCGTAACAGGCGAAAAGAGGAAAAAATGCTGAACACGAAAACATGCCCCAAATCCTTAAGGTAATCAGGAAGAACTAGAAGTAAATTTAAACCAAAACAATCTGGCAGCTGTTGGGGCACTACATTAAACAAAGTTGAAAGATATGCCTAGAGGAACAAAAGTGGAAAGGAATTTCGTATCGGATCAATCCCATGAGATCAATTTTGAAGCCGGAAAAATGGGTGTGAAATCATCGAAATTAATGACGCTAAAAAAAGCGAATCCAACCAGCGAAAAGAAATTGAAAAGAAAGTAAAATAGTACCCAGCCCCGCCGCCACATGCCCAAATCATCAAGATATCCTTTTTTTCCATCCCTTTAATTTCTAACTGTAAATGGCTATTCTGGTTTATCAAATATAGCAAAACCCAATATGAAGAACCAGAATTGGTTAAAACTCAAACTCATTTTAGCCAAAGCAAAAACTACAATTTTGGTGGCATTGAATCCTAAAAAATACAATAAAAAAGTCTTGACAGCAGCGATTCACGAATCCGGACACGCATTTGGAGCATATTACGTGAAATGGAAAGTGAACTATATTCAAATTATACCGGATGCCATAGGTGTTGGACAGGCCCCTACAAATTATGAATATGGACCAATGCTGCACATAAACAGGAAGTTGATCAACTACTGAATAACCCATTTTTATTTCACTCTTTAAGCGAAGAAATAAAAAAACAAGTTCTGTGGTACATACAAATTAGACTCATTGTAGTTTTTGCAGGTCCTATGGCTGAAAAAAAGCACTTTAACTCACCCAGCTTACAATCGGTCATACCAAAAGGATACCCTGATTATAAACTGATTGCTGCTTTTTCCCGCCTCATAGATGCCATTGGACTTAATTCTAAAGAGTATATAGAGAACTCAACAGGTATTTTAAACGAATTGTTCTCTCATCGCAGTTCATGGCTTTCTATTCAAAAATTATCAAATAGCTTGTTGACATCTGCTGAACTGAAGTTGGAAATGGCAGCAATCGAGCAAATTCTAAAAGACATACCCACAATTAACTGAGTCACGGCTGATGGCCCAACATGATCAACAGCTTACTTCAACTGAATTATAAAGGATGTCCCGTTTATGTTGACTACAAACCTATCTTTTTCCCCAGGTTTCAATTTTGGTTTAAAGCTCCGATAAAACACAGATGCTGAATCTGCTTTTGACATGCCATTTTGCGTAATGACATATCCTTTGTCTGACTTCTCACGTTTAAGATCAACACCGTAAATGGCTTTGGCAGCTTCGTACAAATGCTTGTATAAATACAAAGAATCGGTAGTCTTGTATGAACTGTTTAATTCTCTACCCAAAGCAATTTCCTTCTTTAGGCCATCCATTTTCGCATGATATACCGAATCATAAAGACCATTCCTTTCTTTCGAAAGATTTGTATATAATTTAATAAATTCATCCAAAGTCACCTCCTTACCATTTATGGTTACGGTACAATTAGTAACGTATTTAGTGATGACTTCAGAGTATTTTTTGTTCTTTTCGGTATACAGCGAATCTCGCTTTTTGAAGTCCGCCTGGTTCTTAATCTGTATTGATAACTCCGCTTTTAGTTCTTGATTATTTGCGTAAAGCATGAAAATACCAGTAAAAGCACCCAATAAAAGCACTACCATTATGGCCAAAATTCTCATTTTAAATTTCATGGCTTTGTAGTTGATTTAGATTCTTTGCTTGCTTCAAGTAGATTTTCAGTTGCTTTTTTTGTTATCTCGTCCCTCAATACCCGGTTTTTATCGATCTCGGCATTTATTTTTTCATTACAATCTCTTTCTGCCCTAATTTGATCCAATTTCCCAGATAAATTTGAATACAAAACACCCAAACTAAAAGATACGGTCGCAGTGGCTAAAAAAATAGGGATGCAAAATTTTAGTATGGTGGACCAATGACCACCAATCCAGTTGGCAAAAAAAACCGCAGTATCCTGTCTTCTCGTTCTGCTCATTGATAATTTAGATGCCCAAATCTAATTAAATTTAAAATAATATCAGGATGACCATCAGTGTAACAATTTGATACCCCAATTATATCCTCATCCTTGCAGGCTAAAAACAAAAAATCACTTCTGAAAAATCGCAGATGTCCTTCATCGCGTCAAAAGGCTTGATTAGCAATTAATCCTTTTCAAAATAAACACATAATATTTAAATTGAAATATAAGGGATTTAGAGCCGCCATTTTCACTAGACTATTCTGGCAAATGGATCAAGGTTTCAGAACATGAATTGGAAGAAAAAAGAGTGCTTCACGTACAATTTGCCGATAGACTACGGGGAATTTATGGATTTTTATAACGCAGTCCAGAAAAGTCAGTATCCCGCGATTCAATTTGATTTAACCCACTTGAATGACGCTGCCCTGCAAACCAATACCTTTGTATTCTGTAAACCATAAGAAAGCCATTTTTACCTCTAACACATTTAAATTGATGTTTGTCGTACAATCTGTAAGCTAATTTATTTAGTAAACAGGATAGCCTTAATTATGGAAACCAGGAAGGGACTCTTCACAAGACTGCAGCAAGATTTTTTGCTGTGTCAGGGCTTGAAGCCTGAGGTTGTACAAACCAGTCAAAGCCTGGGTCTGGGCGCTATTGAGAGCACCTTCGCTAACGGCATTTTCCCCAAACACACTATTCAGAAATTCTGAATGGTACGCTTTTTTCAAAGAAATTTCTCACGCCAACGTGCCATTTAATTTGAAGCGGAATGTAAAATTTACCTGGGCCGACCGTGTAAAAACGTTCAAATTGATACTTTTTTCCGGTTAAATCTTCATATTGACCTTTCACCAAGACGATAAATTTCCGCTCTATGCCATTCACCCTGATAATCGCCGGAAACTGATCCCCAATGCCCAACGATCCATTCGTATCAAATCTCCTGAAATTTCTAACCGCTAACATGAGGGCCCCGGAGGTATCAATAACTGCATAAGAAAGGCCAACTCTTACGCCTTGAACATTCGCACCTGCCGCACTCATTACTGCAGTAACCTCTGCGGTAGGATTGTTTAATGTGTCAACCGAAAATTCAAAATTGAGTAGCGGTTTGGTTTCCGAAATGATTGTCTTATTACTGACACTTCGGGTTTTTAGCGAATCCTTGATCTTCACCAGCCGATTTTGAAGGGTATCAATTTTTAGCCCCTGTTCCTTCAACGCAGTAGTGATGATCAAGCCATTCCTGGTGGCACGATCGTCACGGACCTTATCCCTGCGATCAATCTCTTTACCGTTCTGGATTCCGTCATATTTAGACTTTTGGTCAAATACAAAGCCAAAAAATACCACCAGTATAATCAGCGATATGATCCTCACATTTCGCTTTTTAAGAAAGATGATCAGTCTGTCACGTTTCGACCTCCGATCTCCCTGAGAAAGCTTCCTGACCTTAAATTCCGGGATGATGGCGTAAAATGCCAGCAGAAAAGTTGAAAATGCCTGAAGCAAATTATACCAAATATCGAGCAACTTCATGGCTAAAGGTACAAAATCTTAAAGAGTGGACCGAAAGGAAGGCACTGCAGGCATTACAGGTTTAAGGATTTTGCTTTTTTGCCGTATACAGGTGTTGTATCAATTCCACAATTAACGTAATCACATCCTTTTCTGACACGATATCCTTTAAAAATGTAAAATCCGGATCAGCCTTGATGGCCGAGAGGTTAATCGACGCATCGAATGTAACACTGGAAAACTGAATCGTGTAGGGAACGTCTGCTTTTCCCAGATTATTGTTAAGATATTTCGCGATCTGCCCACCTTTTCTTTGTGGCATCATTTCACTGCCAATAGATGGTGAAATAAATATCTGGTCCCAGGTGTCGAACAGCGGGAAATGCAGCAAAACGTTGCGGAGAAAGTTCACCAGTTCAAACAGGGAATCAAACGCCTGGGGGTCATTGAAGTTAACCCGTACATCAATGATCGCATTGATTTCATCAAAAATTGAAAAAACCTCCTTTAACAAGAGTAACCTCACAGCCTTGTTCTGTTCATGTTGCAACCTGTCTTTGGTATACAAAAACCTTTCAAAGGCCAGTTCTAAAAAGCTGCTCCTGATGTTTCCCAGTGACGCCCTGGTCGCCGAATCGACTGTTACCTTATATGATGCCATGAATTTTTTTCAGCAAAGATAAGCCAAATAAAATCCCCGTTAGACAATTGATCGGACCGCTAGCTGTTAAAAACGCTTAAAAAAACTTTATGATTCTGTGCTCAACCGATAATTTTATAAAGCAAAGCCTAGATCATACAAACAATGTGGACAGACAGTAGAAAAAATAACCGTCAAAGAAGCACACCTCCACAACAACTTCTTTTCATTTTCAAACCTCAGCCCGGAAAAAGCAGTTTGCTGTGGAGTCCGCGATCAATTTCCGACATTTGGTTATCGATAAACAGCAGTATCCCCGCTTTGCTTCATCCAGGTGAAATGTGGAAAATTAAAGACCGGCATCAAAGCTATAGGCACCTTTTTTGATCACAGGATGAGCAATGATCACCTCTGCCCAGATAATCCAAACAACACCAACTTCAATTCCCCGCATCTTTGATCAAAACGTCGAACTGCACGAATTCGGCGCAGCCGATATGCTCCGCTTTGACGACCTGGTCAATGACATTGAGCAAATCTTCAGCCGGGAAGCCACCGTGAGATTCGTCCCCTCAAAATGGCTGAGGTCCAGAACGGAAGCTGAAGCTTATTTACAACTTGCCACTTTAAACGCCACCTGCACATCAGACCGCTTATTTTTCATCACTGACCACTCAACCAAACAGGTGGTAGGCGTCATCGACATCATTAGTCCAGAAACTGCCAAACGCCATTATCGAATGGACAGCTATATGCACATTATCGAATTTTACCTTTCTGCGGATAGACAATCCCGGGGACACATGAGTGCGCTGCTACCCGAAATGCTCAACATGCTAAAATTGCAGGGGATCATCCAGCTGGCGGCAGTGGTGCACCGCCAAAACTTCAAAGGTAGTCGCCTTTTGCAAAGGAATGGATTTAAGTACCAGGGGATGTTTGATGCTGAACAGGATCTGCTTAGAATTTGAACAAAAACAGCCTGGTGTGCTCTGAATTCTCGAAATTTTTAGATTAACTTACAATTAACAACAACCTTTGGAGCTTAAGCCGTAGAAGCAAGCTTCATCCCGCCAAAAAGCAATTTCAGGCAGAAACTGAAGAAAATAAAATTGCAGAGGTCCAAAAAATTCATTATATTAAGGTAAATAAATGAATCGCTCAAAATTTTCCCAGTAAAAAACTTGGGCTGGCACTAAGAAAAAATAGGTTTTCAGCTTCAACGAAACAAGAATATTCGGCAGCCAAGAAAAAAAAAATCTTTTGGATAATTAAGTTTTTTTTTGTGGTTTTGCGTTCCCTAAAAAACAGGGATTTTTTCAAAAAAGCATTTAAATAATAGTTAATATCCTCCGGACATTTCTTTTTTCACCAGCTAAAATGTTGAATATGAAGGAGCCTTCAAACTATAACAAGTACCACGAAAATAGTAAAACCATTGCCCTTATCGGAGGGATCATCATTGCCCTTGCCGGTATATATAGGTTCACCAGAAAGTCTCAGCCGCGGGTTCGATTGATTTCACCACCAGCCTGATTGAAGGAAAGTTAGAGACCGGAAGCATCGGCATTTTGATCGTGCTGTTTGGGATCATCATCATCTACCAATCGATCCACGTCAGCGATGACAACAGCCAAGACCGTATTTCGGTGATTACCAGGCTGATTTTGAGCTTCAAACAACTTCAGCCCATATTGACTTTTGCCACCATCATTGCACTGATCATTGGCATGTATCTAATGAGTTCCATGCAAATTGCCTTCGCCATCATCATCACTGTTTTGGTATGCAGTAAATTAAAATTATGAAAAACGGGCTTTAAATTTTAGATACAGTCCCCCAAAAGCTATTCATGCTGGATATAAAACTGATCGACCAGATCAAGTAACAGATCTGAGGGTTCTTCATTTCTCAGTTTCATATAGAGCATTTCCTTCAGCTCGTCGTTAGTGGCAAAAAGCACCACCACCTGATCATTGGAATATACCGTATTCCTCCTTTTATAAGCGGATTCATGAGGTTTTTTATTGCAGATCAAAACCGCCAGTCGGCCCATCGGCTTGCTTAAATAAGCCCTTACCTGATTCACCTCTGTGGCACCAATTTCGTCGGTATGATAATTCTTGCACTCAAAGACAACCAGTTTGGCGGCTAGTTCACCATACAAATGATTCCAGTTTGCCGTAGCCAATGTATTGCCAGGCATCAGGTTCCGGTTGGCAAAAATCAGGTCCCGACGACTGACACCGGTTAGGGTGGTTGTTTTTTTATGGCGCCTGATGACCGGCGAAAATAGGAATTCAAGAATAGCCCCGCAAACTTCTTCATACGCTTTCCATCCAGCCTTCCCTTTTGGACAGGCTTCCAGTCGCTTGATCAGCGCATTAACTTGCTTGTCCATTTTGAAAATATCTATTTTTCAAAACACCATTGGACGCGATTACCTTGCGAAGCTCAAAACCATCCAAAACCTGAATTTCAATAAAATGGGATGCCCTCAACTCGGCCAGGTATCCTTTGACTACAGAGGTCAACTGAACATTGGTCACCAGTAGTAGCTTTGCGTCACCTGGATTGATGTATTTATACTGCGCAACGACCTGGCGAAGTGATTGGATCGAAAAACGTGCATTCCGGTAAAACTTGGTTTCCACCATCCAGGTTTGCTTATCAATTCTATTGAACGGATCCCTGGAATAATATTCAGCTATAAAGTCGATCCCCCCACTACCTACATCGGATTGTTTCTGGACATTTTCATACCCCGACTGCACCAG
>DATFQH010000424.1:0-39945 GCA_035264385.1 Pedobacter sp. | reverse complement strand
TGAGTCCGCCTTTTTACTGGGAAAAGGCGGACTCACCGTGGACTCATGGTGGACTCATGGCGGACTCACTTAGAATGAAGTACAACTTTGCTAACTAAAACCTCCAAATCTGTCGATTACTCCTCCTGGACAAAGATTAGGGCGGAGGCACACGGATATGATACACACATTATACTTGAGAAAACGACAAACGCATTATTGAAGGTTAAAAACGGTGAAGCGGTTTATGAACGCAATTGTGCTGTTTGAAAAAAAAGAAATTCTTTATTCACGGATCGCATATTTGTCTGAGTGCATCCTTAAAAGAAAGAGCTTTGAACATCCTCGGCTCTAAGGGGGCGCTGTGGAGCACCTGTTACCAGCTGAAAGATGTTTTATCTAAAGAGACTTGACGGACTGACTGGAACCGATTATTTTCAATTGGTTCCGAGAATGTAAGCGGGATATATCGGGCATGCGCAGGGCTTCTTTTATGTGAATGATGTAGATGTATGCCGCCACGGGGCTAATGAGCTTTAGTGTATTTGTGGCCCTGATATTGCATGTGTTCTGGCATATACGATCGTTATGGCAGGAAAAACATCAGGAAGATACAGGGTATGGAAGTGGCTGGCAGGCATTCTGGCATTATTGGTATTGCTGGTTGGCGCGGGGGCAATATATCTGAGTTCAAGGTGGAAGCCTTTGCTGACGGAGAAGATCAAAACAGGCGTGTTTGACGGATCTAAAGGGTTATACCGGATCAGCTTTCGGGATATTAGTTTAAACCTGCTTACGGGCAGTGCTACATTGGATGAGGTTTCATTAATTCCGGATACTGCTGTATTTAATAAGCTTAAAGCTTCGAAAAAAGCTCCGGCACACTTGTTTGAAATAAAGCTGAAGAGACTGCAGTTTTCACGCATTCATATACTCAGGGCCTATTTCAAGAAGAAGGTGGAAATGAACGCGATTGTTCTCAAAAAGCCGTCAATCAACTTGATATACAATAAGTTAGATGAAAGGCCGGATGCGGTAGAAGATGAGCGCAGTTTGTATCAGCAAATCTCACAGACTTTGAAGTCTGTTCATGTTGGGACGATCAAAATTGAGGACGCAGATTTTGATTATATAAATGGCAGTACTTCAAGGTCGATGAATTCGGTAAAGCATTTGAACATAACTGTAAACGACCTGCTGATCGATTCTCTTGCTCAGTTCGACAGTACACGGTTTTTCTATACCAAAGATATTAATTTCGAACTTACCGGATACAGGTCTTTGGGAAAGGATAAGATGTATACGATGAAAATTGATACTATTGCGGGATCAGCGAAGGGACAATTTGTTCGCCTGAAGGGCTTTCAGATGATCCCGATGTATCCTGATTTGGCTTTTAGCAGGAAATATACTTATGGGAAGGACCGCTATGATCTCAATTTTGACGAGATCAGGCTTAATGGAGTAGATTTTGTAAAGCTGAATGATGAAGGGGTGCTTCATGCGAAAGTATTGAAGATAGGCCCCGCTAAGGCAGCCATATTTGTAAACAGGGAATTGCCGGCCCCGCCCGGTTTTGATAAGCTGCGAAATTTTCCGCATGTCGCGGTAAAACGAATTCCTGTTCCAACTGCGATTGACAGTATCGTTATTGATAATGTAGATGTTGCTTACACAGAATATAACCCGATGAGTGAAAAGAAGGGAACTATTTATTTTCAGAACTTGAAGGGCAACATCCTGAATGTTACGAATGATAGCGCCCGGATTGCGGTTAATCATCATGCTGTTGCCAGCCTGACGGCACTGGTAATGAAGACCAGCAGAATTAATGTGCTGATTGATTTCGATCTTAAAGATAAGTACGCGGCGTTTACTTACAGGGGTACCGTTGCACCGATGAATATGCTGGTACTGAATCCCATGGCTAAAAATATGGGACTTGTAGAGATTAGTAGCGGACGAATGCAAAAGGTTACTTTTGATATACAGGCCAATAGCAGGGGTTCCTCGGGTATTGTTCAGTTCAATTATACAGATCTTAATGTTAAATTGCTGAAAGCTGGAGAGGATGGTAAAGGAATGAAGAAAAAAGGCCTCCTTTCTTTTCTGGCCAATACTTTACTGATTAAAAACAATAATCCGGATGAGGGGCAGGCCCCCAGAAAGGCTCGTATTAAATTTACGAGAACACCCGCTGCTTCATTTTTTAATCAGTTGTGGAAAGGGGTTTTCATCGGCATCAGGGAAACGGTTGGGTTAAGTGTGGTGCCGGTGAAAACACCGGAGGAAGCGATGAAAAAGGTAAAAGATAAGCTGAAGAAGAAAGATGGAGACTAAGCTGTTAAAATTGATGTATATTGAATAAACAGATACGCCTATGCTAAAAAAAGTACAAAAGTCCTGGAATACCTTTTTGTGGGTAACGGGCCTTATGCTTTTTTCTTTTTTAATATTGGTACTTGCTTCAAGGCATCTGGCCACAAAGTTCAAGCCGGTTGCCAGAACACAGATCAGTGAATTGGTCCTGGAGACTACCGACAGCCTTTACAGAATGGAGTTTTCGGAGATGAACATGAACTTGCTTACGGGAAGGGCGTCACTGGAGAATGTAAGGATCATTCCGGATACAAATGTTTATAAAAAGCTGATCGGGACGCGTAAGGCACCAAATAATATTTATTTCATCACTCTAAAAATGCTGGAGATCAAAAATTTCCATCCCTGGAGATTATTGCGGCATAAAAAATTGAAGGTTGATGTAGTTTTGTTTGATAAGCCTGATATAATAATGGTCAATAGACAGTTTGATTTTAACGAATCAAAGCGGCAAAGTTCGGAAAAGACTCCCTATCATTATATCTCAAGATATTTAAGAGAATTGAGGGTTGGAAAGATTGATCTCAGGAACATTAGTTTTAAATATATCAGCAATAACGGGCCTGTTCCTGAAGTGGATTCAGTTAGAAATCTCAATGTTACACTTAAAGACTGGCTGATTGATTCTGCTTCTGCAGATGACAATAGCAGACTTTATTTGTTAAAGGATATTCAGATCAAGTTGAATGATTATGCGTTTGCTACTCCCGACAGTTTGTATCACATCAAATTGAATCAGCTGGACTTTACTGGCTCAAAGGGCAAACTGAATATTAAGAGTTTTAGTGTGGTGCCCAGGTATAGTGAAATGCAGTTTGGCCGGGTGGCGGGTTTCGCAAAGGACAGGTTTAATATAGAAATGAGTGATGTGAGTCTGGAGGGGATAAACTTGCCGCTTTATATCCGCAAGCAGGAGCTCTATGCCAAGGAAATGAATATTGCCAATGGCTTTGTGGCCGTCTTTAATAACAATGCGCTGCCCAAAAGAGAGGTTGTAAAAATAGGTAAGTACCCCCACCAGTTGCTTCAGAAGCTGAAGGGACAATTGACCGTGAAGCAGTTGAATGTGAATAATGTCGATATCAGCTATGCTGAATATGACGAACAAAGCGGACAAAAAGGCGAAATCACTTTTGAGAAGACTTCCGGGATGATAACTAATATTACAAATGCAGGAGAGGTTAAGGCAAAATATCCATTTATGTTTGCCCGCCTGAATACTTTTATGATGGGCAAAGGTAAGCTTGACGTTAGCTTTAAGTTTGATCTGCTGGCTGCCAACGGAGCCTTTTCTTATAAAGGTGCATTGGGTCCAATGGATGGCCGGGTACTGAACCGGATCACCAGGCCTTTAGGTATGGTGGAGGTGAGAAGCGGTAAGGTGAAGAAACTAAATTTTAGTGTCAGTGCAAATGATCATGTTGCCAACGGCGATATGCAGTTTGCATTTAATGAGCTTTCTGTCTCGTTGCTGAAGAAGGAGCAGGGTGAGGAGCGGCTGGTTAAAAAGGGTTTTATGTCTTTTCTTGCCAATGCGATGGTGATCAATCCGGACAATCCGAATAAGGAGGGTGTACTGATCAATGCGCCGATTCATTATGAGCGTATTAGAACCGCCTCATTCTTTAATTTTGTATGGCGAACATTGTTTCAGGGGATCAAGTACAGTGTGGGCGTAACTGCAGAAAAGGAACAAAGGATCAAGGCTCAGATTTTAAAGTTCGAAAAGATAAAAAGCGATAGGAACAAGCGCCGGACAGAGCGCCAAAGACGCAGGGCCCGGCAAATTGAGAACAGATAAACAGCTATTCTGGTTTATATACTCTTACGTAATCAATATAGAATTTTTGAGGAAAGATAGCGTCGTCTATATCTCCGCCCCATTCTCCGCCAATGGCTGTATTCATGAGCAGGTATAGGGGCGAGGTGAAGGAATCTTTATAGGCATTGACAGGAGCTGCCATACTGAACAGCAACTTGTCGTCTACAAATACTTTTGCGCTGTCTCCTTTTCGCTCCATGGCGTATACATGGTATTTTTTGTGCAGGTTTTCGAATTTTTGATTGTTGCCCTTACTTTTATGTTGTTTTGCCTCATCGGCATCCGGTTCCCACCAGTGGAAATTGCCGTGAATGGTGTTGGGCTCTTTGCCTACGAATTCCATAATGTCAAATTCAAAGCATTTGGGCCATCCGACCTGGTTGACGTTGGCGCCCATCATCCACAATGCGGGCCATATTCCATTGCCTTCGGGAATTCTGGCTCTGATCTCAATGGTAAAATCGCCTTCAAATTGTTGCTTGCCTAGGGTATTGATGCTCGCAGAGGTGTATTCTGCATTTTTATATTTTTCTTTGAGCGATGCAATGATGAGATTTCCGCCTTTAATGTAACAGTTTTCGAGCCTTGCTTTGGTGTAGTACTGGCTTTCCCTGTTCCTGATAAAGCCTTCTTCGTAGTTCCATTTACTGGAGTCGGGCAGTCCCTTTCCTTCAAATTCGTCGTGCCAGATCAATTTCTTTTTGGTTTTATTTTGTGCGGTCTGAGCTATGCTGTTTAAAGCCGGGAGCATCAGGACTGAGAAGAGGATAAGGTGGCTTAATGTTTTCATTTGTTGTTTGGTTATTTGATCAGCTCGGCAGGTACCGGCTTATTTAACAGGTTCTGATAGTAAAAACGGATACGTTCTGCACGGTCATGCGGTGTTTTGGCTCCGCCCCAGCCATGTCTTCCTCCAGGGTATATCATCAGTTCAAAGTGCTTGTTGGCATTTTGAAGTTTATCTGCTAGCTGGATGGTGTTTTGCATGTGTACATTGTCGTCCATATCGCCGTGCATGATACGCAGAAGGCCTTTATAGTTGTCAACATAGGTAAGAACAGAACCATTTTTATAGCCTTCTGGATTTTCCTGCGGTGTGTCCATAAAGCGTTCGGTATAATTTGTATCGTAGAGCTCCCAACTGGTTACGGGAGCGCCGGCATAGCCAAAGTCAAAATCTTCGGCACCTTTGGTGAGTGCCAGGCAGGTCATATAGCCGCCATAGCTGTGGCCGGTGATGAGCAATTTTTTGTTGTCCACCCAGGGTTTCGCCTTAAGCCATCTTGCAGCCGTAGTGTAGTCTTTCATTTCCCATTTACCAAGGTTGCGGTGCATTAAGGCTACGCCTTCTTTGCCAAACTGGCCGGAGGCACGGTGATCTACTGAAATCTGTATAATGCCCTCATTGGCCCACCATTGATTTCCTGTGCCTTTCCAGGTGTCGCTGACATTGCCCGCATTTGGACCGCCATAAATGCTCATAATTACCGGGTATTTTTTTGCCTGGTCAAAATCAACGGGATAGGTGATAAATGCTGGAAGGTTATAGCCATCATCAGTTGGTATGGTAATCATTTCTGTTTTGCCAAAAAGATATTCTGCGAATTGCTCTGATTTGCTGTCGCCAAGTTCTCTGATGATCTTGCCGGCACTGTTCAGTAATGTCGTTCTGGTGGGTGTTGATACGTTGGAATAGCTGGTGATAAAATAGGTGCCATTTGGTGACATCTGGATCTGGTTGGTATATGCGCCAAAGCTGAGGCGTCTTAAGTTTTTGCCATCGTAGTTGACGCTGTAAAAGTCTGTACGGGTAGAGGCTTCTTTACGTGCCGTAAAATATAGTTTCCTGTTTTTTTCGTCGACATGAACAAGATTGCTTACCTGCCATTTACCGGATGTGATGGGATTGACCAGTTTTCCGTCGAGTGTGTATAAATAAAAATGCGCCCAGCCTGTCTTATCACTTTTCAGGATATAGTGTTTTTTGTCCTGAAGGTATTCGATCCGGCCATCGTAGTCTAAATCTACCCATGAAGGTTGTTTTTCATCATAGATCTCTTTTTTTGTGCCCGTAGATGGGTTTACAGCATAGAATTTAAGATTGTCCTGACCCCGGTTCATCCATTGTACCATCAGATTACTGCCATCGTAGCTCCAATATGGGGTGCCAAAGTACTGATCGTCATCTTCGTTAAAATCTGCCCATGTTATGCTGCCGCCACCGGTTTTTACAAAACCTACGCGAACTCCCGGATTTGGATCACCTGCTTTGGGGTAGCGTGTCTTTTCGGTATAACCGTGCTGCCCTGTTGATCCATTGATCGGAAAAACCGGGACTTTGGTGTCGTCGAAACGCATAAATGCCAGATGTTCGCTGTCTGGTGCCCACCAGAAAGCTTTGTAATTTGTTGCTCTGCCGAGTATTTCTTCATAATATACCCACGAGGACCAGCCATTATAGATCACATCGGTAGCATCGGTTGTATACCTGATTTCTTTACCTGTGGCAGTTTCTACTGCGTAAAGGTCATTGTTACGGGTAAAGGCTACATATTTTCCATCCGGAGAAAGCGTTGGGTTCTTTTCTTCGGTTGTGTCATTGGTTAATCTTTTAGGCGCTTGTTTTCCATACTGGATATAGATGTCCCTGTTCTGGATACTCAGGTCGATGTCACTTTTTGGGGGTGGTGTATAGGGTGATTTTATACCGGATTTCACATCAACCTGATAGGCTTTGCGATCGGTCGCGTCTATTTCGATGTAGTGCATATCATCTGCCCAACCGCTAATATAATTGATTGGTTTGGTAAGGGAAGGCTGTCCACCAAATGTTTGTTGCTGTGAGAGCCGCTTTAGCTGCGCGTGTGAGGCTGTACTTAGATACAGAATTATAATTATGCAAAGGAGTATCTTTCTTTTCATGATGGGAAATTAAGATTATTTAAATCTATATCCTAACCAAAGGAAAATATACCTGTGGCATATAAATAAAAAAAAGGCGCCTTTTTTGAAGGCGCCTTTCGATATCATTTTAGATGGTATGGTTTATTTTACTGTCCATGTCCAGCCAAATTCATCAGGGATCAATCCGTAACGGATGTCGTTTAATGTTTTAGCGATTCCGGCCGAAATGGTACGGCTGGCAGGATCGGGAAGTTCGTAGGTTTTGCCTTCATAGCCGATCTGACCGATAGGTGTAACTGTCGCGGCTGTTCCTGCTGCAAATGCATCAGTAAGGGTGCCGTTTTCAATGCCTGCAATCACTTCTTTAACGCTTACACGCCTTTCTTCGACTTCAATGCCTGCATTTTTTGCGAGAGTTATAATGGTATCGCGTGTAACGCCGTCCAGAACTGTGCTTCTTACTGAAGGAGTTACAAGTTTGCCGTTGATCACGAAGATCAGGTTGGCTGTACCTGCTTCTTCAATAAATTCATGCGTAGCGGCGTCAGTCCAGATCAGCTGATCGAAACCTTGTTTGAGTGCTTCCTGAAACGGATACAATGACCGGGCATAGTTACCTGCTGTTTTAGCGTAACCTACACCACCGTCATCTGCACGGGTATATTCTGTTTCTATCTTAACCTTTAACGCCTTGCTGTAATATTGCCCGGTCGGGGTGGTCAGCAAAGCAAACGTATATTTGTCTGATGGTTTAACGCCCAGATAAGGATCGGTCGCAAACATCACAGGACGGATGTATAACGAATAGCCGTCTTGTGCAGGCACCCATTTTTCATCAATTTCTATCAGTGCTGCAATGCCCTGCATAAAGATGTCTTTAGGGATTGATGGCATTGACATGCGGGTAGCCGATTTATTGAAACGCTCGAAGTTTTTGTCCGCTCTAAAAACGCTGATATTTCCATTTTCCTGGCGATAAGCTTTAAGTCCCTCAAAGATCGCTTGTCCGTAGTGGAGCGCAGAAATAGCAGGGCTCATTGGAATCGGACCGTAAGGGAGGACCTGAAGGTTGGACCATTCCCCGTTATCATATTCCGCAATAAACATGTGATCGGAAAAAACTTTTCCGAATGGTAACGTAGAAAAATCTGTTACCGTTAATCTGCTTTGATCAGCCTTACTGATCGTAATGTCCAACGTCTCGTTCATTTGAGTAAAAAATATATTGTGGTAAAAATAGCAATAATTGGGCTTTATATCTGCTTTTATTTTGTAATAAAGATTTGTTTATGCCTCATTTCTAAGTGTTTTGAGTACACTAAGCACCCACCCTTTCCCCCATTCATCCATTTGTTCGGGGGTCCATAGGAATGGATAGAAGATTCTTTTCTGAAAACGGGGCGGCAAATATTTTTGCCAGTTGGTACCGCCCGTGGCTGCGATGTCTACGGGATCTCTTTCCAGGTAGCGCACAGCCGACTTATAGTGTGACAAGGGCCATTCTACATTGACAAAGAGGTCTAGTTTTCTAAGTTCTTCTGCAAGTGGGCCGATATCCTGACCTTCAGCTGCCAGTTTATGGTATAGTGCGGTAAAGTTGCTCTGACTTCTGTCTTTTGCGAGTTGCAGGAACTGAGCGGCGTATTTGTTGATGAATTGTTTTAAGGTGAGCGTTTGCTGGCCGCTCGCCAGTTCGGTAGCGCCGAACTTCCAGTAGATATGCTCAAATTGTGTTTCAATTGGAGCCAGAGCTAGTTCTTCCCGTTTGCTTTTGTCTACAAGGCGGATGAAATCTGTGGCGCAGATCTCGATCATACGGTATTGCCCGGACTGAAATCCGCTGGCGGGTAATAACGACATGCGGAACTTCAAAAACTGTTCTTTCTCCATTCCATTAACCATGACTTCAAAGGAGGTGACCAGTGCGTTGAAGTAAGCATTGATCCGCTTTACGCGTTCAGTGAAAAATTGCGATGTCAGTTTGGAATGTTCGGCGATCTGCCTGAACTCGTGCAGCGCAAGCTTGAAATACAATTCTGTGATCTGGTGGTACATGATGAAGATCTCTTCATCTGGAAAGGGTGTTTTCGGGCTTTGCAGGCTTAGCAGCGTATCCAGATGAATGTAATCCCAGTAAGTTAGAAAATCCGCATAAAGCAAACCATCCAGATAGGCAGACATATCCTGACCCATTGCAGCATATTTTTCCTGTAACTGGTCTAGTTTGTCTTTTATTTGGGGTGTTAATTCCATTATTGTAAGTTAGTTGCCGGCAAATGTAGCTAAAAGCACAACTTACTGTTAATATAATACCCGGAATTTTATAGTATGTTCAATCTTTTTTAATGATTTAAATAATTGCTTGTCGTATTGAGCATTGATATCGGTAATTACATAGCCGATATGCGGATTGGTCATCAGGAACTGGCCTACAATATTAATGTCATGTTTGGCGAAAATGGTATTGACCTTGGCCATGATGCCGGGAATGTTCTTATGGATGTGGATAAGTCTGTGTGATTTTTCTATCCTCGGCAACTGGAGGTTAGGAAAATTTGAACTCAGATAGGTTGTTCCTGTGTTCATAAAGTCGATCATCCTTTTTGGGATGAAGGTCGTATTGTGTGGATTGTGCTTAGCATCGTCAAAGATCACGACTCCCTGTTCGGTGCAGGTTGGAATGTCTGCTTTATTTTTTATGCTGCCCAGATAGCCAAGTGTTTTCAGTTTTATGGCTTTCTTCAGTTTCTCCTGATCGATCTTTTCTCCGTCTGCCAGCAGCAGCATATGTACATCAGCTACGTACTTGTCTTCGAAAGTATCTTTATGGCGGATAGAAAAGCCGTCTTTTTTGAGTAGTTCGATACTTTGAGCGGGTACATCTCCGATGATCAGGCACAGTATCCTGTTCTTTGGATAAGAAATTGCCCTGGGAAGGTCATTTACATACAGGAATTCATCAAAACTTGGTGTTACATGATCTGCTTTCTTTACAATGCTTTCTCTTGAAATATTTTCTGTAAAGGCATAGAATTTTTTGATCAGCCCGCTTTCGCGCAGTTGAAAATCGGAATAGCCGTCACCGATGCCATATAAATTGCCTTCCAGGTTTAGCTGTTGCATAAGCTTTACCTTGCCACCTTCTTCACTTAGCGGGTTGGCGTGATCATAATCGATGATCTTGCCGTCACCTGTAGTGACAAAGGTGTTGGCGTAGATGTTTTCCTTTTTGATGTGGTACCGGCTCACTACTGGTGTAATAAACTCTTTAAAGCCGCCTGAAACGATCAGGACCTCATCGGCATGTTTTTTAAAGAAGTCTGCATTGCGGGAAAATGAAGCGGATACTTTTTTCTTAAGTCTGGTAATCAGCTGCTTCAGGTGATCTTCACTGGCCTCAAGAAGTTTTACACGTTGGGCTAAACTTTCACTAAAGGAAAGTTTTCCTTCCATGGCCAAATTGGTAAGATCTTCTATTTTTTTAAAAATCGCTTCTTTATCAGGGTGCTTGCTCAAAGAAATTCTCGCCAGTTCATCCAATGCTTCTACCTGGGTAAAGGTGCTGTCAAAGTCAATGATGTATATATTCTTTTGTTTCATGTGGTTATTTAGGTTTTCAGTGTACGGCAAATGTCTGCGATGCTCTTATTAATGGGTTTAAATTCAATGGCTATGGCGTTTTTTATCTTTTCGTTGCTGTATAAGCTTTCATTGAGGCTGCTTCGTGCTGCATCGCTTGTCAATGCGGCAGGCTTTCCGGTAAACCAAGACGCTACTTTAGCAGCACGCCACGCAATTCCCAGCATCCACGGCCTGGCTTCCTTCCAAGGAGATTTTACGCCAAAGCCTTTGGCTATTTCAGCAAAGAATTGCTGGTAATGGTAATTCTCTGAAGAAATGATGTAACGTTCTGCGGTTTCTTTGCTGTTCATCAGTGTGATCATGCTTTTGGCTACATCCTGTACATCGACAATGCCAGTTGCTCCCCGGGTAAAATAGGACAGTCCGTCCTTTATCAGTTTGAATATGGCACCGCTGCCTGTATATCCTGCTCCTGCACCAATGATGACTGAGGGATTAATAATTATGGCATCGAGGCCTTCGGCAATGCCCCGCCAGACTTCCATTTCACCTTCGTATTTTGAAATAGCGTAATTGTGCGCCCGAGCATCGTATTCCCAAAAATTCTTTTCGCTGATGAGCTGACCCGTTTTAGCATCGCCTAACGCAGCGACAGAACTTACATGAAGCAGGCGTACATTGTTGGACGCGCATAGATTAACGATATTACTGGTTCCTTCGATATTGGTGCGAAGGAGTTTTAATTTGTCTTTCGGATCGAAAGAAATGAATGCCGCGCAATGGTACACCTGAGTAATGCCTTCAAATGCATCCTCAAGAGAAGAAATGTCGTTTATATCGGCAACTACCCAATCAATCTTTTTATTGTTTCCGATTAGGGAGGGTATAAAAGAGTCCTTTCGCTTAAGTGCCCTTATTTCATTTCCCAATGTGGTTAGTTGGTGTATTAATTCTGCTCCTAAAAATCCAGTAGCACCGGTAACTAATATCATTTCATTTTTTTTAGGACGGTTAATTAAAATATGCGACCAAAAATAGATATTTGATGCCATACATTTTAGTAAGATATGTCATTATCAGATTTTTTTTCGCCATTAAACACAGATAAATTCAGTCCAAAGGCCGGTTTCCTGACCAGTCATCTGGGCCTGAAGGCGGTATTTTTCACCGATGGGTTTCCCGGGCTGACGGAAAACGAATACGATATTGCAATTTTTGGGGTTCTGGACGACCGCGCAGCGGTAAATAATGAAGGTTGTGGATTGGGACCTGATTATTTTCGGGCACAGTTTTACACTTTAAACGAGGGGGGCTATAATACAAGAATTGTCGATCTGGGAAATATCAGGGCCGGAGCCAGCATCGCCGATACTTATGTTGCAGTAAAAACTGTGGTATCTGAGCTGGTAAGGCTGAATATAGTGCCTGTTATTATTGGCGGAGGGCAGGATATTACCTATGCACAATACCTGGGCTATGAAGATCTTGAACAAAAAGTAGATCTTGTAGTGATAGACAATAGGTTTGATCTGGACGAGGAAGATCAGGATGGTCTTGCTGCTAAGTCCGATACTTATCTGAACAAAATTCTACTGCATCAGCCCAATTACCTTTTCAATTTTAGCAACATAGGTTATCAGACTTATTTTGTGAACCAGGATAGCCTGAAGGTGATGAGCAAGCTGTACTTTGATGTACACCGACTGGGAGAGTTTTCTGAAGATATTTCCACAACTGAACCGATTATACGCAATGCGACGATGATCAGTTTTGATATCGGTGCCATTCGTTCTTCGGATGCGGGGGCTAATGCAAATGCCGGACCGAATGGTTTTTATGGTGAGCAGGCCTGTCGCATTGCACGTTATGCGGGTATGAGCGACAAACTTAGTTCAATTGGTTTTTATGAGTTCAATCCTGCATTTGATACGAATGGTCAGACTGCCATGTTGCTGGCGCAGATGGTATGGTATTTTGTGGACGGATATTACAACAGGAAGAAGGATTTCCCACTGACCCCAAAATCACACTACCTGATCTACAGAGCAAGCCTTAGCGACGGGACGGGTGAAATGCTGTTTGTTAAAAGTAAAAAGTCTGATCGCTGGTGGATGCAGGTGCCTTATCCCGGCGGGATCTCTAGAAATGAACGGTTTCACTTAGTGCCTTGCAGGTATGAGGATTATACTACTGCTGTGAATGGCGAAATGCCGGATCTCTGGTGGCGCACCTACCAGAAATTATTGTAATTTTTACATGCGGATTAACGTTATATATATTGATTGCGTGTACATTTGGATAAACGTAAAAAAACTAACAATAGAACAACTAATGAAGAAATTACTATTTACGGTCGCGGCGCTGTTGCCTCTGGCTGTGGCTGCTCAAAAACCTTTCAGTGTTTCAGGGAATATCAAGGGGCTGAAAACCGGTGATAAGGTTTACCTTGTTTATAAATCTAATGGAGCGGACCTGACTGATTCTGCTGTGGTAAGCAATGGCGTTTTTGCATTTAAGGGAACAATTGCAGACCCTTCAAGAGGGAACTTGTTCTTGAATAAAAACCCTTTTGTTACTCCTCCTCAACCAGGTGAAGTGTTGGATTATATAGCATTATATGTCGAGCCGGCAGCAATTAAGCTGACTGCTCCTGATTCTCTCAAAAAGGCTGTGGTCAGCGGTTCCGTTGTAAATGATGAAGATAAGAAGTTAAAGGCACTAATCAAACCTGTTACGGATCAGCTTGAGGCTATTGATGCTGAGTTTGGCAGATTAACTGAATTGCAAAAAAAAGACACCGTTTATGTGAACCCTCTGCGTGCCCGGTACATGAGTACGGTGCCTCAGCTTAGCCCGATCTATTTGAACTATGCTAAAAGTAACCCTAAGTCTTATGTGAGTCTTTCTGCTCTTGGACAAATTGCTGCAAATCCTGAACAGGCGACAGAAGCTGAAAAGGTATATAATGCCCTTAGTCCTGAAGTGAAAGCTACTAAAACCGGTAAAGAGATGGGGCAATTGTTTAATGCTTCAAGAGGTACTGCGATCGGTGCTATGGCTATGGATTTTACTCAGAATGATGTTAATGATAAGCCGGTGAAGCTATCAGATTTCAAAGGTAAATATGTGCTGGTGGATTTTTGGGCCTCATGGTGCGGACCTTGCCGGGGTGAAAATCCAAATGTAGTAAAAGCGTATAATACTTATAAAAATAAAAATTTTACTGTTCTGGGCGTGTCACTGGATCAGCCAGGGAAGAAAAATCTCTGGCTTCAGGCAATTGAGAAAGATGGATTGACCTGGACCCATGTATCTGATTTAAAGGGCTGGCAAAATGAAGTTGCTGTAAAATATGGCGTGCGCAGTATCCCCGCAAATTTCCTGATCGATCCGACTGGAAAGATCATCGCTAAGAACATTAGAGAAGAAGGTTTACAGGCTAAGCTTGCTGAGGTCCTTGGAGGTGCTAAGTAAAACCGTTTAATATAAAAGGCCCGGCATTATCCCGGGCCTTTTATATTAAAGAATAAGTATATTACTTATCGCCATCACCGCAGCAATGATTAGTGCAGGGATAAAACCTTTTATGTAAAAATCGGAAAATAATTTGTCGGCTAGTTTAATCATAAGGGCAGTTACCACCAGGTGAACAAAAAAAGACAGCAGACCGAAAGTTACAATGTTTAGCGGGACTCTTAAAAACCAGCCAAGGGTTGCGTTGAGTATGCCGATTACGAGTGCTACGAGAACTGCGGTGGTAAAGTTCTTGATGGTAACGGTAGGCAGGATATAGGTCATTCCCAGTAATATGCCTGCGTTGAGGAGGAGTTGTATTATAAAGCTCATAAAGCAATTTAGACAAAACACTTTAATTTTTTGTCTTAAATTACCTGTTTGTATAATAGACTGTTTATATTACGGTAGTTGCTTGTGTAGCGGTAGGTTACCTGTAGGGTAGTTATGAAACTATTTTTGTCTTGTATCTGTATTTCCTGCTACTTGTTTACGAAGTTAAAAGCGGAAGAAGGGTTGGTAGTTAAGCTATATCTACTTTCTAACTGTGATGCAAACGGTTGTGTGATGTATTGTTTCACACCTGTGTTTGTTGTCTTTATATTGCATTTGATTAAACCGTTTGAACCAATTTTGTATACCAGATTATAGTATGAAACCAAACCGCAGAAAATTTTTACAACAACTGGCGATCGGCACGGGTGCCGCTGCTATTGGACTGCCTGCATTTGCCGGCGAACATATCCCAACTGATGAAGGTTTGTCTGTTGCGTTAAGCACAGGTAGGGGTAGTGCACAGTTCAACATGAGCGGGTATGCTGCTCCAAAAATTGATAAAGTAAAGATTGGTATAGTTGGATTGGGTTCAAGGGGATCCGGTGCGGTATCCCGAATGTCTTTTATTGAGGGAGCAGAGGTTAAAGCACTTTGTGATAAGGTATCTGAAAAGGTAACGGCAGCACAAAAGACATTAACAGCCAAAGGATTGCCGAAAGCGAAAGAGTTTTCGGGAGAGAATGGCTGGAAACAAATGATCGACAACGAGGATTTGGATCTGATCTATATATGTACTCCCTGGAGTTTGCATACGCCAATGGCGGTTTATGCTATGGAGCACGGCAAACATGCTGCGACGGAAGTGCCTGCAGCTCTTACACTTGAAGATTGCTGGAAATTGGTGGAAACATCAGAAAAGACCCGTAAACATTGCATGATGCTGGAAAACTGTTGTTATGACTTTTTCGAGCTGCTGACCCTGAATATGGCGCGGCAGGGGATGTTTGGTGAACTGATCCATGCGGAAGGGGCCTATCTGCACAATCTTCTGGATTATAATTTCACGAAAGATGGGTATGAGGACATGTGGCGGATTAAGGAGAATATAGATTTTAACGGAAATTTATATCCTACTCATGGCCTCGGCCCGATAGCACAATGCCTGAATATCAACAGGGGTGATAAAATGGATTATCTGGTCTCGATGTCCAGCAATGATTTTACCATGGGTGCTGAAGCAAAGAAAAGAGCAGAGAAGGATGCTTTTTATAATGGATATGTTGGAAGGAATTACAGGGGAAACATGAACACAACGACCATTAAGACAGCTAAGGGGAAAACCATGATGCTGCAACATGATGTGTCTTCTCCAAGACCTTATTCTAGGATTCATCTGTTGAGCGGAACCAAAGCTTTTGCCTGCAAATATCCTGAGCCTGAACGTATCGCTTTCGGTGAAGAATGGTTAAAAGAAGAGGAACTGAAAAAATTATATGATACTTATAGCCCGCCAATCGTTAAGCATGTTGGTGAAATTGCCAAAAAAGTAGGCGGTCATGGCGGTATGGATTTTATTATGGATTGGAGACTGATAGATTGCCTTCGCAATGGACTGCCGCTTGATCAGGATGTATATGACGCCGCAGCATGGAGCAGTATTGTACCCCTCAGCAAAAAATCCGTTTCAAAGAGATCTTCCGGTATAGATATTCCCGATTTTACAAGAGGTGCCTGGAATAACAATGCGCCAGTTAATTTAACACTTGAGGGGGGAGGAAATACTACTGTCAGAGGGGCTGAAGGATAAAGTTTTTAGATTGATCTCAATATTATCCCGTGGTTATTTGTTTAAATTATTTTGTAATTTAAGCGCTTAATCAAATTGGTTCATGAAAACGACCTTCTTTTTTTTTATATTCTTAACCGGGTTTTTTCTTGTCACAGAGGCGCAGATTCCCAATAGACTCAATCGTTCTGAAAGGAAAAAGGGTTGGGTTCTTTTGTTTGACGGTGAAAGTACTACGGGCTGGACAACTATTTCCGGAGGCGAACTGCCTGAAGGCTGGTCTATAAAAGATGGTACTATTACCGCAACTGCAGGCGGTAAGGGCGGCGATATCATTACTGCTGGTGAATATTCAAATTTTGAGCTTTCTATCCAGTATAAGATTGATATTGCCTGCAACAGTGGTGTTAAATACCTTTTTACGAAGTATGAGTCGGGTGGTGACCTTGGTATTGAGTTCCAGATTCTGGATGATGAGCTGGCAGAAGACAATCAAAAGGCAAACCATCTTACCGGATCTTTATACGATGTTCTGCCGCCATCAAAAATAATGAAAAAGGTAAATCCTCCGGGAGAGTGGAATACCATTAGAATTGTGGTGGAAGGGGGCAGGGTTATGCACTATCTGAATGATTTCAAGATTCTTGAATTTGTAAGGGAAAGCAAAGCATTCAGCGATGCGGTGGCAAACAGTAAGTTCAGTAAAACGATTCCTGCATTTGGTACTGTTAAAAAAGGTCACATTTTATTGCAGGAGCATGGCGGAACGGTATCATTCAGAAATATTAAAATCAGGCCGTTGTAGACCTGATGTTTATAATATGCTGGTTATACCAGGTCAAAACCAATATCCTCCCTGAAGTATTTTCCATCAAAATAAATACGCGCAGCATCTGCAGTAGCTGATTGGAGGGCTTCAAATTGTCCGTCCTGCAAACTGGTTACAGCAATCACCCTGCCGCCATTGCTCTTCACAATGCCACCTTCTAACGAGGTTCCTGCGTGAAAAACCAATGACTGGCGTACGTTATCTATGCCTGAAATGGACTTGCCTTTTTCGTAATCTCCGGGATAACCTCCGGCTACTATCATTACAGTAGCCGCATTTTTGTCGCTGATCTTCAGTTTATAATCTTTCAATTGTTTTTTGGAGGCTGCAACAAATAACTCTAAAAGGTCGTTTTCGATTCTTGGAATTACACTTTCTGTTTCCGGATCGCCCATGCGGCAATTGTATTCTATGACGAAAGGTCTTTCGTTGACTTTGATTAACCCAAAAAAGATGAAACCGGTGTAATCGATATTGTCTTGCTTTAATCCTTGTATGGTTGGAATAATAATGTCCCTTTCTACCTCGTTCAGGAATGCAGGGGTAGCAAAGGGAACTGGCGATACTGAACCCATGCCACCTGTGTTTAAGCCGGTATCGCCCTGGCCAATGCGCTTGTAATCTTTTGCTTCCGGCAAAATTACATAGTTGTCGCCATCGGTAAGCACAAATACTGAAAGTTCTATTCCTGACAAGAACTGCTCGATTACAACGGTAGTTCCTGCTTCACCAAATTTTCCGCTCAGCATTAGTTTTAGTTCTTCCTGAGCTTCTGCTATATTATCGAGGATCAACACACCCTTTCCTGCTGCCAGGCCATCGGCTTTCAGTACTACCGGCAATGCATGGGTTTCCAGATAGCTGAGTCCTTCTTCCAGGCTTTCTTTCGTGAAAGATTGTGAACTGGCTGTAGGAATGCCATGACGTGACATGAACTGTTTGGAAAAGTCTTTGCTGCCTTCCAGAATAGCGCCTTCTTTCTTTGGTCCGATGACAGGGATCTTTGCCAGACTTTCATCTTCAGCAAAGAAATCGTGAATTCCGTTTACTAAAGGTTCTTCCGGTCCAACAACAACAAGGTCTATATTTTCTTTAATTACCAATGCTTTTACAGCGTCAAAATTATTAGGATTTAAGATGACGTTTTTTCCGTAAGCTGCAGTTCCGCCATTGCCCGGGGCGATAAATAGCTGGCTGCACTGTTCGGATTGACTGATCTTCCAGGCAAAGGCACTTTCTCTTCCTCCGGATCCTAATAACAATATATTCATGCGTGTGTGTGATTTAAATGTTGGTATGAGGAGGCAAATATACCGCATAGATTTTGGTATGTAAAAGATTAAAATTAGATTTGCCCGCAACATGAGACATATTGTTACCTTATCCCTTGTATTTTTTAGTCTTACCCACCTGGCGAAAGCTGAGCGGGTAGAGGGGTTAAGACTTATTACTGAAAAGTACTGCAACAAACAGCAAAACGGTACCGAGCTGGTAAACTTGCGTTCAAGTCAGCCTGATAATCAGCATCATCCGTATTTTTTATCTTCAAGCGAGCTGACCTCGATCGGGGTGTTGCCTGAGCTTCGCATCGAGCGATACAGGGCTTATAACCAAATCATTACCAACCTTACAATAAGGGAGAAGCCGCGGAATAACAGTCCTTAAACTTTTAAGATCATCTTTACAGTCTAATCATGCAGGATCCTTTGGTGTCTTGTATTTTCGGCACACCAGCAACTGACATTCTGGCTCAAAAGCCTGTTGGCCTGGTTGTTGTAATTCATCGTATTAAAATCACAAATAATAAATAAACACAAAAGATGTTAGGATTTTTAACCAAGATTTTTGGAAGCAAATCAGAGCGGGATATTAAGGTAATTCAGCCGATAGTAACCCAGATCAATGAAGAATACGCAAAGCTCTCTATTCTGAGTAATGATGAGCTGCGTAATAAAACAGTACGTTTTAAAGAAGTTATTTCGGAAGGCTTAGCGGAGATTGATGGAAAGATAGGTGGTCTGAAGACTGATGCTGAAAGTTCAGAACTTTCACTCACCGACAAGACAGCATTATATGATCAAATCGATGCTTTGGCGAAGGAGCGTGATAAGGAGCTTGAGGTGATTCTGAAGAATATTCTGCCTGCGGCATTTGCTGTTGTAAAGGAAACTTCAAGACGGTTTACAGAAAATGAATTCCTGGAAGTAACTGCTACTCAGTTTGACCGTGACTATGCAGCAAAAAAAAAGAATGTAACTATACATGGTGATAAAGCACTATGGGCCAATAGGTGGGATGCTGCGGGTAATGAAGTGGTGTGGAATATGGTTCACTATGATGTGCAGCTGATTGGTGGTATGGTATTGCATGACGGGAAGATCGCAGAGATGGCAACTGGTGAGGGTAAAACACTGGTAAGTACGCTGCCTGCATATTTGAATGCGCTTGCCGGACAGGGTGTACACATTGTGACCGTTAATGATTATCTGGCGAGACGTGACTCGGAATGGAATGGACCTTTATTTGAATTTCACGGGATAAAAGTGGATTGTATTGATAAGCACGAGCCTAATTCACAGGAGCGTAGAAATGCTTATCTGGCAGACATTACTTATGGTACGAATAACGAATTTGGTTTTGACTACCTGCGGGATAACATGTCGCAGACACCGGATCAGCTGGTTCAGCGGAAACTGCACTTTGCAATGGTAGATGAGGTCGATTCGGTATTGATTGATGATGCCCGTACACCATTGATCATTTCGGGTCCGGTTCCTTTTGGTGACCAACATGAGTTCCATGAGCTGAAACCAAGGATAGAGCGTTTGGTGGCTGCACAGAAAGAATATGTGACCAGGGCTTTAAATGAAGCCAAGAAATTAATTAATGATGGAAAGACAGGGCCTGATGAAGGCGAAGGTGGCGTAGCTTTATTGAGGGCACACCGCGGCTTGCCTAAAAATAAGGCATTGATTAAGTTTCTGAGTGAGGGCGGGAATAAGCAGACTTTGCTGAAGACTGAGAATCATTACATGGCTGATCAGTCTAAAAATATGCCTAAGGTTGATGGCGAACTGTATTTTCATATCGATGAAAAGAACAATCAGGTAGAACTTACTGAAAAAGGTATAGAGCTGATCACCAAATCTGGGGAAGACCACAGTTTCTTTATTCTGCCGGATGTGGGTACTGAAATTGCGGAGATTGAAAAGTCGGCATTGAGCAGTGAAGAAAAGATAGCTCAGAAGGATGCACTGATGCGTGATTATTCTATTAAGGCAGAGCGTATTCATTCTGTAAACCAATTATTGAAGGCCTACACGCTGTTTGAAATTGATGTTGAGTACATTATTGATGAAGGCAAGATCAAGATTGTAGATGAACAAACCGGCCGTATTATGGACGGCCGTCGTTATTCTGACGGATTACACCAGGCAATAGAGGCTAAGGAAAATGTGAAGGTGGAAGATGCTTCGCAAACCTATGCGACAGTCACATTGCAGAACTTTTTCAGGATGTATCACAAGTTATGTGGTATGACTGGTACCGCAACGACTGAAGCCGGCGAGTTTTGGTCTATATATAAACTGGATGTAGTAGAAATTCCTACAAACAGAGTAATTTCAAGAAAAGACGAGCAGGACTATGTATATCGTACGGTACGTGAAAAATATAATGCAGTAGCTGAAGAGATTGTAAAACTGACGGAAGCAGGCCGTCCTGTATTGGTGGGTACTACTTCTGTTGAAATCTCTGAATTATTGAGCCGCATGTTGAAACTTAGAGGGATTAAGCATAATGTACTGAATGCGAAGATGCACCAGAAGGAAGCAGATATTGTAGCAGAAGCGGGTCAGGCAGGTCAGGTAACTATTGCTACGAACATGGCTGGCCGTGGTACGGATATCAAGTTGGGTCCTGGTGTGAAAGATGCGGGTGGTCTTGCAATCGTCGGTACCGAGCGTCATGAATCGCGTCGTGTAGACAGGCAGTTGCGTGGTCGTGCAGGCCGGCAAGGAGATCCGGGATCTTCTCAGTTCTTTGTTTCACTGGAGGACAACTTGATGAGGTTGTTCGGTTCTGAAAGAATTTCGAATATCATGGTGAGAATGGGTATCGAAGATGGTGAAGTGATCCAGCATTCGATGATTACGAAATCTATAGAGCGTGCACAAAAGAAGGTAGAAGAGAATAACTTTGGTATCCGTAAGCGTTTGCTCGAGTATGATGATGTAATGAACTCACAGCGTTCGGTAATCTATTCTAAGCGTAGAAATGCGTTATTTGGTGAACGCCTCGATGTGGATATGAGCAATATGGTATTTGATGTTGCAGAAGATATTGCAACTGAATATAAAGAGACTTCGAATTTTGAGGGTTTTAAACTGGAGGTGATTAAGAATTTCTCTGTTGATACTTCAATCGATGAAGGAGAGTTTGCTTCAAAAGGCATCCATCACCTGACTGATAAACTCTTTGAAGAGGTTACCACATTCTATACCAGGAAATCTGATGCGATCATTAACCAGGCCCTGCCTGTATTGAAGCAGGTATACGCGGAGCGCGGTGAGCAGGTTGAACAGATTATTGTACCGTTTACGGATGGTCTGCGTCATATTCAGGTGCCGGTAGCTTTGAAAAAAGCGATAGATAATGAGGGACGTGAGGTGACCAAGTCATTTGAGAAAACGATTGTTCTTGCGCTGATAGACGAGTCCTGGAAAGAACATTTACGTGAGATGGACGAACTGAAACAATCGGTGCAGAATGCTGTATACGAGCAGAAGGATCCTCTGATCATCTATAAAATGGAGGCATTCAATTTGTTTAAAAATATGCTGAATGCTGTGAATAAGGAGGTAGTAAGCTTCTTGTTTAAGGGCGGTATTCCGGTGCAGACTGAGCCGGGAGATGTGAGAGAGGCGCCGCAGGTGAGCAGACCCGCACCGAGCAAGCTGAAAATGTCTAAGCCTGAGTTCTCACAGGCAAGCAGTGCGGGCATGCCTGAAATGGAAGATACGCGTGAGCAGGTACCTCAGCAACCGATTCGCAAGGATGTTGTGATTGGAAGAAATGAGCCATGCCCGTGTGGAAGTGGTAAAAAATATAAAAACTGCCACGGTGCAGGTTTGTAATTTGTAATAGACATATAGAATGCCGAGTTTTGTAAAAGGAATTCGGCATTCTTGTTTTAAAGATTTGTTCATGAAATTAGTTATTACCGGTGTATTTTGTTTTTTTGCTGTGGGCGTCTTTGCGCAGTCGAGAGGAGTTGTAACGGTGATCAAAGATCCAATGATCGATAGCCTGATCGCAAAGCGGATTGAATTAAATAATAAACCTGCAGGAAATGTGACAGCCAAACCTGATGTTGCTGTTTCACAGATGGGCTACAGAGTACAGGTATTTTATGGGTCTGACAGGAGAGAGGTATTCAGAGAGCAAGCCAAATTTAAGTCTTTGTATCCTACACTCAATACTTATATTTCTTATAAAGAACCCAATTATTATTTGCGTGCCGGAGACTTTAGGACCCGACTTGATGCTCAGCGCCTGATGAGTGAGCTTAGGCCGGTATTTCCAACTCTTTTTATTTTCAGAGAGAAAATTAATGCACCAGATTTAGAATACGACAATGATAAATAAAGAAAAGATCCAACATCTTTCAGGTGAAATATTTGAACAGGTAGTTGGATACCGCAGGCATATCCATGCCAATCCTGAGCTGTCTTTTCATGAGTATGAAACCTCGGCATTTATAAAAAAGCACCTGACCGATTGGGGAATCCCATTTTCTGTAATGGCGAACACGGGGGTTGTCGGTCTAATTAAGGGAGATATGCCTTCGGAAAATATCGTTGCGTTGCGTGCGGATATGGACGCGTTGCCGATACTGGAGGCCAATGAGAAGCCGTATGTTTCGAAAAACAAAGGAGTAATGCATGCCTGTGGACATGATGTGCATAGTTCTTCTTTACTGGGAACGGCATATATATTGAACAATTTAAAGGCAGAATTCGGAGGCACAATAAAATTAATCTTTCAGCCTGCTGAAGAACTACTGCCGGGTGGCGCAAGTATCATGATCAAAGAAGGGGTTTTGGAAAACCCTAAACCACAGCATATTATAGGTCAGCATGTGATGCCGTTGATCGATGCAGGAAAGGTAGGATTTAGATCGGGGATTTATATGGCCTCTACGGACGAACTGTATGTAACGGTGCATGGCAAGGGTGGTCATGGTGCTCAACCCCATCAAAATATAGATCCGGTTCTGATCGCTTCTCACATCATCATTGCTCTTCAGCAGATCGTCAGCAGAAACGCTGACCCGAGATTGCCATCTGTTCTCTCCTTTGGCAAGGTGATTGCTAATGGTGCGACTAATATTATTCCTAATGAAGTGAAGATAGAAGGAACTTTCAGGACGCTGAATGAGGACTGGCGCAGGGAGGCTAAGCGCCTGATGAAAAAGATGGCAGAAGGAATAGCTGAGAGTATGGGCGGGAGCTGCGAATTCAGGATCATGGATGGTTACCCATATTTAATTAACGAAGAAAAACTTACGGCGAACGCCAGAGGTTACGCAGAGGACTATTTGGGTGAGGAAAACGTTATAGATCTTGACATCTGGATGGCGGCGGAAGATTTTGCTTACTATTCGCAGGTTACTGACGCGTGTTTTTACAGGCTGGGAACCGGCAATAAAGAAAAGGATACTACCTATTCAGTACACACGCCAAAGTTTGATATCGATGAAGATGCGCTGAAAATATCTACAGGTCTAATGTCGTATATCGCGTTAAAGCAATTGGGTAATTGATGAGAAACCTACTTTTAATGGCAGTTTTGCTGGTAGGATGGTTGAACGGTGCGGCCCAGGAAATCGGCCGTTTCAATCCGGACACCATTCAGACCATTCAGCTGGATTCAGTGATTAATATCAAAGCGCAGAAGTTTGGGGTTGAGACTTTTATCAATGCTATCATTTCAGACAATAGTTTTTACCAGGCTTTCCGCAATATGAAGAAGTATAGTTTTATTGCGGAAAACAGTATCTACACCTATAATAAAAAGAATAAGGTCGATGGCCGGATTTACAGGAAGGTCAGACACACCACCGATGGCGCTGTAAAGATGCAATTCCTGGAAAAGAGGGATACGGGGAATGTTTATAAAAAGAATGGAAAGTACCAGTTGTATACCCTGGAGATGTTTGATTACATTTTTATGAATGCTTATCAAACTGGTTTTGTAGCTGAGCAGCCAATAAACAGCGGAAAAAAGGGCGATTCAAATGAAGGTTATAAAGATAAGCTGAAGACACTGATCTTCTCTCCTGGCAGACCGATCAAAGGTTTGCCTTTTATTGGCAGTAAAACTCAAATCTTTACTGCAAACATGCGCCAATATTACGATTATGCATATAAAAGTGGTGTTTATCTGGATTCGATACCTGTATACTGGTTCAGAATTACTGTAAAAAAGGATCTGAGCAATAGTAGCAAAGATGGGTTAATGATTAAAGAATTAACCACAATTTTTGATAAGCGTAATTTTGAGATTCTGGGAAGATATGTTGATATGAAATATAGCAATCTGCTGTTCGATTTTGATGTGCAGATGAATATCGAAACCAGCTATTTTGGGGAGGAAAAACTGCCTGCAAAGATTACCTACCAAGGCAATTGGGATTATCCTTTCAAGAAGGAAGAGCGGGCAAGTTTTTTAATTGTCCACAAGGACTATCAGCTTGAAAAAGGAAAGTAATTTTTTAACTTGCGCAGAGCAATCTTGCTGTTGAAATTGACGGCTTAATGGCCGTTGAATTGAGGAGCTTAATCAACAATATAAATCCTGCACTAAAAAAAACAAGTATGAAATCTTTTTTTAAATCTCTGACACTGTTGTCTGCCTTGGTATTGACATTTTTTCTTTCTTCTATGAACTTAAAGCCTAAAAAGATTATTTTTTTCGGTGATTCCATTACTCAGGCGGGCGTGCAGCCAGGAGGGTATGTGGATCTGATTAAGAAAGCGCTCGATCAGACTAAATATGAAGTAATTGGTGCAGGGATAGGCGGGAACAAGGTTTATGATCTTTATCTGCGTATGGAAGAAGATGTACTGGATAAAAAGCCTGATCTTGTGGTAATCTATATTGGCGTAAATGATGTATGGCATAAACAGTCTAGCAGAACGGGAACCGATTATGATAAATTCATTAAGTTCTACAATGCTTTAATTAAAAAAATTCAGGACAATGGGGCTAAGGTAGTGCTATGTACGCCGGCAGTGATCGGTGAAAAGAAAAATAATGCTAACGAGATGGATTCGGAGCTGGATAAATATTCGGATGCAATAAGGGAGATTTCTACTAAAAGTAGTCTTCCGCTTTGCGATCTGAGGGCTATATTTAAAGCATATGATGCAGAGAATAATATCGAGGATAAGGAAAAGGGTATATTGACATCAGATGGTGTGCATTTAAATGACAAAGGAAATCAAACTCTTGCAGATAAACTCTTGCCGTTGGTAAGATAAGATAGTTAATAAAAGATAGATGATCAACCAGGAAACCATTAGTAAGATCATGGACACTGCCCGTATTGAGGAGGTAGTGGGTGATTTTGTGCCGCTTAAGAAGCGTGGGTCCAGTTTGATCGGCAACTGTCCTTTCCATAATGAAAAGACTCCTTCTTTCCACGTTTCCGTAGCAAAGGGAATCTATAAATGCTTTGGCTGTGGAAAGGGCGGTGATTCGGTTCATTTTATCATGGACCATGAAAAATATTCTTATCCTGAGGCGCTAAAATACCTTGCTAATAAATACAATATTGAGGTCGAGGAAATCGTGCAGTCCCCTCAGAATATTGAGGCACAGAACGCAAGGGAGAGTCTTTACATTGTGTCTGAATATGCTGCTGGTTATTTCGCCAATGAGTTATGGACTGGTGATGAGGGCATAGCTATTGGATTAAGTTATTTCAAAGAGCGGGGTTTTAGAGAGGATATTGTCAGGAAATTTCAGCTGGGCTATTCGCCTGATATATGGGACGCACTGATTCAAAGTGCCCTGGCATCGGGTCATAAAGAGGATTATCTTGAACGGACAGGCCTGGCCATCAGAAATGATAAGGGTAAGCTGTACGACCGGTTCAGGGGTAGGGTAATGTTCCCGATCCATAACTTTACAGGAAGGATTATCGGCTTTGGTGGCCGGACACTGAAAACGGATAAGAATGTTCCTAAGTATGTCAATTCACCAGAAAGTGAGATCTACCATAAATCTAGCGTACTTTATGGTCTATTTCACGCTAAAAAGGCCATAAGGGATGCTGATAATTGCTATCTTGTAGAAGGTTATGCTGATGTGCTGGCGGTACATCAGGCTGGTATAGAAAATGTAGTCGCCTCATCGGGTACCTCGCTAACCACAGAGCAAATCAGGCTTATCGGCAGATTTACTCAAAATGTAACCATACTTTATGATGGTGATGCGGCAGGTATAAAGGCGTCTTTGAGAGGATTGGACATGATTCTTGAAGAGGGCCTCAATGTAAAGGTTGTGTTATTCCCGGATGGACATGATCCGGATTCTTATATGCATAGTGTTGGCTCCGGGGAGTTCAAGAAGTATATAGAAAATACGCGTAAGGACTTTATACTTTATAAGGCGGGCATTCTATTGAAAGAGGCGGGTACTGATCCGATCAGGAGAGCAGGTATCATCAGGGATATCGTAGAAAGTATTGCCAAGATACCGGATGACATTAAGGCTTCTGTTTTTATCAGGGAATGTAGCAGTCTGCTTCAGATTGAGGAAAGAACATTGTTGTCTGAACTCAATAAGATGCGGGCGGCGAAATTCAAGAAGGCCGGCAATAATAATGCTACAGCTGCTGGCGGCTTTCAGCAAAATCCTTATGCTGAAGGGCCTCCTGATAATCTATTTGAAAACCCGGATCCAATGGGCGGAATGGCCTTGGAGCCAGTGGCAGACAATGATCGGATACAGGAACGAGAAATTGTAAGATTGTTATTGGGCTTTGGACATGAACTGGTAAACTGGGATAAGATAGACAATATGTATATTGGTTCGTTTATTATGCAGAACTTGTCTGATGTTACTTTTGAAGATACACTTTGTAAGCGGATCATTGATATATATAGAGAGGAGATAGAAAACGGGCATTTGCCGGTGGCAAATCAGTTCATCAAAAGTGATGACCGTGAGATCGCCGATCTGGCTATTACTCTTTCAACTTCGCCTTATACTTTGAGCGAAAACTGGTACGATAAGCATCAGATTTACGTGCGGGATGAGACTGTGAATTTGAAAGCAACTATTCTTGGCGGTATTTTTCATCTGAAAAAACGTAAGGTTGACAGTATGCTCCTCAATCTGCTGCAGGAAATAAAAACAGAAGAAGATGCAGCCAACCAGGAGATACTGATGCAGCGTTATTCTTTTATAAAAGGAGTAGAAAAAGAGATCTCCAAATTTCTTGGGTCAGTTATATTAAAGTAAGCAATAGTTATAGATGGCGAGTCATAATGACCTGGGTAAAAGGGGCGAAGAAATAGCAAAAGATTATCTGGAAAACCTGGGATACCGTATTTTAAAAATGAACTGGAAATACGGAAGAGCTGAAGTAGACGTTATCGCTGATCTTGGGGGTGTTATAATTTTTGTTGAGGTTAAGACCCGCAGTTCTATTGAATTTGGAATGCCTGAAGAATTTGTAAGCAGAAAAAAAGAACAGCAGCTTGAATATGCCTCTTCTGCATATATAGAAATGACCAGTCACCAAGGTGAGATTCGATTTGATGTTATTGCAATTGTTTTCGAAAAAAAAGATATTTATAAAATTAATCATATTGAAGATGCATTCTGGCCCAGCTAAAACTACCTTATCCAAATCACTGCTTGCACTATGCTTAGTGCTTGCCGCTATTTTCATCGTATCGTGTAAAGACAAGCCAACAGTTTCAGGGGTGGAATTTAAGCTTCCTGAGCAGGGACAAAGCTTTAGTCTCGGCGAAGACATCATCGTGGAGCTTGAGGCAACAGGGATAGAAAAGGCTGGGAAAGTAAGCTACCTGATTGATGGCAAGCCTGCTGGCACGGGGGTCGGTGCCAGCCGGATTATTTTAAAAACCAAGGGTCTGGCAGTGGGTTATAAGATCATCAGTGCTGTAGTAGATCATGACGGTGTCAGGGATACTACCAATACCAGTATTGTTCTAAACTCGGGGATCAAACCACAGGAATATACTTATAAGATAGTGAAGACTTATCCTCATGATACTTCATCTTATACCCAAGGGCTGGAGTATCATAACGGAAGGCTTTTGGAGAGTACTGGCCAGGAGGGACATTCTACTCTTAGATGGGTTGATATTGTGTCGGGAAAGGCTTTGCAAAAGATAGAGTTGGACCAGCAGTATTTCGGAGAAGGGGCAACCCTTGTTGGTGATAAGGTGGTAATGCTAACTTATAAGGCCAACAGTGGTTTTATATATGACGCAAAGACATTTAAACAATTGGGTTCATTTCCTTATCAGACAAGTAGGGAAGGTTGGGGTCTGTGTTTCGATGGAAAGCAGCTGATTATGTCTGATGGGAGTAACCGGCTGTATTTTATGAATAAAGATAGCTATAAGGATGAAAAGATCATCGATGTGTTTGACAACAAGGGTGGAGTTGATTCCATTAATGAACTGGAGCTTATAGATGGAAAACTGTTTGCGAATGTCTATACTAAAAATTATATAGTGGTGATAGATCCCAACACGGGAATAGTTGAAAAGAAGATTGACATGGGTGGCTTATTGCCCACTGGTTATTTTAAAGACGAGAATGATGCTGCTAACAATGTGCTGAATGGGATCGCCTGGGATAAGCAGGGAAGGAGGTTATTTGTAACCGGAAAAAAATGGCCTCATCTGTTTGAGATTTCACTGATACCTAAAAATTAGAACACAAAAAAGGGGGCATTTTTGCCCCCTTTTTTGTGTTTAAACTATTTACTCAGTTCTTCCTTTGCGGAAGGTTCAGAAATGTATCCGTTAAAAGTGATCGGTTGTCTGTTATTGCTGGTTACACTCAATGATGCGTAACCACTCTGGGTGATGCTTAAAGTCATGGATCGCACATCACGGTCATTCTTAGGTTTAATGCTGATTACCCAGTTTCCCTTCTTGTTTTTCTCAGTTACATAACTAAAGTCGCTGGACTTCAATTTTATACCTGAATCGGTTACATCACGATTTGCAACATAGGCTCTGCCATAATATGGCAGAAAAGCTTCTATTTTATCCTTTTCTATGATCAGTTGATACTGCGACCCGTTTAACTGGATCATGTTACCCGATTGCCCACCAGGCATCTTACTTAAAACGGCATTGATGTCATTGCTCGCCAAAGGGTAAGCAGTAGTTGCGTTGAACACAAGATTTTTGGCGTCCACTAGTTTTGTAGTGGTTTCTTTATCAGTCTGTGCTGATGCCTGTACTGCTGTAAATAACGCAGCAGCGATAAAAAAGCGCTTGAGATTTTTCATATTATTTTGATTTCTTATGTGAATATAATAAAATATATTCATAGTTTAATTATTCGGTACTCTGTTGTATTAGAACAAATTAGCCCCCTTAAGGTTTAGTCTTAAAGGGGCTAATTTTGTCTGTTTATTGTAAGAATAAATGTTTATCTCCAGGCTTTGTACTGGTTGATTAGTCCGTTTGTGGAGCCATCGTGTGAATTAACGGTTTCATCATTTGAAAGCTCAGGCAGAATACTTTTTGCAAGCTGCTTGCCAAGTTCGACCCCCCACTGATCAAAACTGAAAATATTCCAGATAATTCCTTGTACAAAGATTTTGTGTTCGTAAAATGCAACCAGATTACCCAGGCTAAATGGTGTAACTTTTTTTATCAGGATAGAGTTTGTTGGCCTGTTACCTTCAAAAGTTTTAAAAGGTGCGAGTTGTTCTATCTCAGCATCACTTTTGCCATCTTTTTTCAATTCGGTAACGACCTGATCTTTGGTTTTACCATTCATGAGTGCTTCAGTTTGAGCAAAAAAGTTAGACAAAAGGATAGGGTGGTGCTCGCCAATAGGATTAAGGCTTTGTGCGGGTGCAATGAAATCACATGGGATCAGGCGGGTTCCCTGATGAATCAGCTGATAGAATGCATGCTGGCCATTAGTTCCCGGTTCACCCCAGATGATTGGCCCGGTTTCATAATTCACCTCTTTGCCATTACGGTCTACATGTTTGCCATTGCTTTCCATATCTCCTTGCTGAAAATAGGCTGCAAAGCGATGCATATATTGGTCATAAGGCAAGATTGCCTGTGTTTCTGCATCAAAGAAATTGATATACCATATGCCGATCAGACCGAGAATGACAGGGACGTTAATCTCGAATTCTGCAGTTTCGAAATGTTGGTCTGCTGCATGTGCGCCTGCAAGTAATTCTCTGAAATTGTCAAAACCGATACTTAGTGCAATCGGCAATCCAATAGCACTCCACAGTGAATAGCGGCCACCTACCCAATCCCAGAATTCAAACATATTCTCTGTATCAATTCCAAAAGCTGAAACATCTTTGGCATTAGTAGATAATGCAGCAAAGTGTTTTGCAATATCTTCTTTGCCTGCTCCGGCCTTTAAAAACCATTCCCTCGCTGTATTGGCATTGGTCATGGTTTCCTGAGTGGTAAATGTTTTTGACGCAATCAGGAATAGGGTTGTTTCGGGATCAATATCCTTTAAGGTCTCGGCCATGTGCGTTCCGTCGATATTGGATACAAAATGCAGATTCAGGTGGTTTTTGTAGGCTTTAAGTGCTTCGGTTACCATTACCGGGCCAAGATCAGAACCACCGATGCCAATGTTTACTACATCTGTGATTGCTTTACCGGTATAGCCTTTCCACTCTCCTGAAATGATGGCATTACTGAATTTTTCCATCTTCTCCAGTACCTGATGGACATCTGGTACGACATTTTTCCCCTCAACAAGGATCTCTCCGTTTGCAGGTTCACGCAGAGCGATGTGCAATACCTGTCTGCCCTCAGTCTGGTTGATCTTGTCTCCGGCGAACATGGCTTTAATTGCTTCATCGAGTTTACACTCTCTTGCGAGCTGAATCAGTAAGGCAATGGTGGTGTCGTCGATCCGATTTTTAGAATAATCAACCAGGATGTCTTCAAATATCAATGAGAATTTCTCAAAGCGAGCTTCATCTTCTATAAAAAGCTGTTTTAGATTTTTTTCATTGATACTTATGAAGTGGTCAGCAAGGTACTTATAAGCTTCGGTTTCTGTAAAATTGACTGTAGGCAACATAGTATTAGTGTTTTTGTAAATGTAACTGTTTATTTTATTTGGCAAAGTTGAATGTTGATATTTTGAAGTACTTAATAATCTCAGCCGATTATAATATATTTAAAAATAAAATAGATCGCTGATGAAAAAACTTTACTTTATCCTGTTTGTGCTCGGCTCGTTTAACGCTGCGGCCCAGAAAAGTACGCTGCGAGCCTAAGTCTCTAAAAAAGCTGTCAGCATTGAACAAAAAGTGATCATCCGCCTAAGAGATTTGCATGAGCATGCGGAGCTGGGTAACAATGAAGTACGTACTGCGGACATCATCGCCATACATCTTCGTTCTTTAGGGAGAGAGGTTAAAACCGGAATAGCTAAGACTGGCGTTATTTAAAAGGAGGTAAACGAGGTCTGGTAGTGGGCTTGTTCCTGGAGCAGCATTGATCCGATTGTAATTTCTTCAGATTGTTGGTACTCTGCAGACAATTGTTACCCGGAATCTTAATGTTACTGAAAATCCGGGTGTAGTGACGATTGGAGCTATCAATGGAAGTGTGCCTTCGGGCTGTTTATATTTTAGATGGAATGCCTAAAATTGGTGGTCCAATAATGGCACCCTTTCATCATACACCTGATTTTCTATCGACGAAAGCGGGTTTATTCTGGGTGTGAATGCGCTCTGTAACCTTGCACTGGATTATATTCAAGTTAGGAAGTAATATAAATAATTAAGTATTTTAATTAAATTTGTCTTTATGACAAGAGAACAAATTCAGGATTTAAGGGACAGAGTAACGTCGCTGAGGAGGTATCTTTGACGTTGATAATCGTTTAGAGGATATCCGCATAGAACAGGAGATGACTTTGCATCCAAATTTTTGGGACGACCCCAAAAAAGCGGAGAAACATATTGCTGAAATTAATTTAAAAAAAGTATGGACAGATGGCTGGCAGCAAGCCAATAGTTTGCTGGAAGATACTGAAGTTCTATTTGATTTCTGGCAAAATGGTGATGCTACAGACACTGAAATACAGGAGCAATTTGATCTTTGTGTGAACGCAGTTGAAGCGCTTGAGCTTAAAAATATGCTTAAGACCAAAGAAGACCAGTTGCCGGCAGTGATGCAAATCACAGCAGGTGCAGGCGGTACAGAGAGTTGCGACTGGGCATATATGCTAATGCGTATGTACCTGATGTGGGCAGAGAAGAATGGGTACAAGGTTACTGAACAGGATTATCAGGAGGGTGAGGTGGCCGGAATTAAATCGGTGACCATACAAATTGCAGGCGATTTTGCTTACGGATATCTCAAGGGCGAGAATGGTGTTCACCGCTTGGTTAGGATCTCTCCATTCGATTCTAATGCGCGCAGACATACTTCATTTGCCTCCGTATATGTTTATCCGCTTGTAGATGATACGATAGAAATTGAAATAAAAGATTCAGAAATTGAGTTTGAAACCTTTCGTTCAGGGGGAGCGGGCGGACAGAATGTAAATAAGGTAGAGACAGCTGTTCGTTTGTATCATAAACCGTCGGGAATCATAATTAAGAATCAGGAGTCGCGTTCGCAGCTGCAGAATAAGGAAAATGCTATCCGATTATTAAAATCACAGTTGTACGAAGCTGAAATGCGTAAGCGAATGGAGGCGACAGCCTTAATTGAGGGTAGCAAGAAGAAAATAGAATGGGGTTCGCAAATCAGAAGTTATGTATTGGATGACCGGAGGGTAAAAGACCATCGTACAAACTATCAGACCTCTAATCCACAAGCCGTACTGGATGGGGATATTAATGAATTTTTGAAAGCATATTTAATGGAATTTTAATTGTAATGATCATATAATGAAATATCTAACAGCCTTGTTTATGATTTTATTCTCTGCTGCGGCAGTTGCACAGCAGGTCATACCTCTGTATGAAGGAAAGATTCCAGGATCTAAGGTCACTCCTGCTGATTATAAGGAAGAATCTCCTAAGGGCGACGATGGTATTACCAGAATTTCCCGGGTTTCGGTTCCTACTATTACAGCGTTTTTTCCTGTTAAAGAAAAAGCTACTGGTGCGGCAGTAATCATTTGCCCGGGCGGTGGGTATGGTATCCTTGCAATAGATCATGAGGGATATAACGTGGCCAAAAGATTTAATGAATTTGGTGTGGCCGCATTTGTGTTGAAGTACCGGCTGCCAAGCGATGTCATTATGGAGGATAAGTCTTTAGGCCCGCTGATGGATGCGCAGCAGGCTATATATATGGTAAGAAAGAATGCTGCCAAATGGAACATCGATCCTGGTAAGACGGGTATTATGGGGTTTTCGGCCGGAGGGCATCTGGCAGCTACACTTACCGTTCATTATGATGACCAGAAAATTGTGAATAAGGAAAAATTGAGCCTCCGTCCGGACTTTTCTATATTAATCTATCCTGTGGTTTCTTTCAGTACTTTCGCACATCAGGGATCTGCGGTAAATCTGATTGGCCGGGATGGAACACAGAAACAGCGGGACTACTTTTCAAATGAAAAACATGTGACTTTTAATACACCCCCCACTTTTCTTGTTCATGCAAATGATGATGGTGGCGTTCCGGTTCAAAACAGCATATTATTTAACGAAGCGTTGGTGAAAAATAAGGTAAGGGCAGAAATGCATCTTTATCAGGGTGGTGGTCACGGTTTCGGGCTGAATAATAAGACAACTTCTGATGATTGGTTTGAACGTTTGGAAAATTGGATGGCCGCAAACAAATGGTTGTAATAGAAGCTAAAGATCTGGATTGATGAGAATATCCTGTAATTGCTTTAATTCATGTACCTTATCCTTTGACCCTAAATTTTCATATGCAGAGATGAGATTTCTAATTACACGACGGATAATTTCTACGTTACTGCAAGGAGCATAAAAGCCCGGGAGCGGCTCCAAATTAAGTTGACGCAAGAACTGATCTACATCATGTTTGCCAAAAATAGCGCCTTTATTGAACGCATTAATGTAGAATAATACACCAAACTCCTGGTCTTCACGCTTGGTCTCATCAATATAGCCCAATATGAAATGTTGAGGAAGGTTTACACCATAGACAGGAATATCCAGTTTCTGAGCAAGAGTTGAATAGATGATTGCCAGGGAAATCTGGTTACCCTTTTTACTTTCTAATACCTGGTTGATGTAAGAATTCTGCGGATCATGGTGATTCTTTGTATTGCCGCTAAAACCATAGACATTATAAAATACATGATTAATCAGCTTGATCTTTTCAATGGAACTCATCTCGTACTGAAGGCCAAGCCAGATCTCACGCTTGATGTCTTCTACCTGAAGAATTATCTTTTCCTCATCAAGATCCGGATATTGATAACGATTTATGACTAACGCCCCCTGTAGCAGATCAAAAGCCCCACTTTGATACCAGAGGTTCAGATCTTCCTTTACATTTGTGAACTGGATCTTATGCACAATGTTTTCAATGCGTTGCTGAAGTAAGGTGTCTAACGAGTGCTCCCAGACATTTTCAAGGAATTCTATTACTTCATTGCCATACTCGAGCAGACGTTCTTCCACATGCAGATAAATCTCCTGATCCGGATCATCCAGCAGTTTCACTAAAGCACTTATTTCTTTATTGTTCTCCACTAATTTCTTTGTTGTTTTCTCTGAAACTTAACAATCTGAATGCCTATTTTTGTGGTTATGGTTTTTAACTTTCTTTGTGACTATCTGAAGCATCGATTTACCTCTAAAAGCAGGCATGGTACCCATTCACCGTTTGTCTACAAACTTACGGATGAGGTAATTTACGATTTTAAGCATAAAAAGGACTATCAAAGCATTGAGGAACAAAGAAAAAAACTTTTCAATGACGATTCTGTAATTGCTGTAACCGATTTAGGCGCAGGGTCTCACCTGAATAAAAACCGGACAAAAAAGATAAGTCAGATTGCAAAAAATGCGCTTAAGAGTCCGAGCTTGGCACAGCTTATTTACAGGCTTGCAAAGGAAAGACGTCCTCAGTATATTGTAGAACTCGGTACCTGTTTGGGGATTACAACCGCGTATTTATCAAAAGGAGCTCCTGAAGCGAATATTGTCACCATAGAGGGCTGCCCGGAAACTGCAGGAGTCGCTTATCGCAACTTTCAGGATTTAGCATTGGATAATATAGAACTGCAGGTTGGGAACTTTGATCTTTTGTTTCCCCGTTTAATTGAGCAGGCTGAAAAACTTGACTTTGTGTATATTGATGGCAACCATAGAAAAGAGGCTACGCTCAACTATTTTAAATGGTGTGTGCCAAAGGTTCATGAACAGTCACTTCTGATCTTTGATGATATTTACTGGAGTGCAGGAATGAAGGAAGCATGGGAAGAGATCAAGGCTCATCCAGAGGTAAGCGTAACTGTTGATCTGTTTTGGATTGGATTGGTTTACTTTAAAAAGGGACAGGCTAAAGAACATTTCAAGATTAGATATTAATTAACCTGCGAGGAGATCAGAAATAGTCTAGCCCTTAGCGCCGGTAAATTTAAACTTTTTAAAATGCTTCTGCCAGACTGATATAAAAGCCGGTCTGACGTTTTTCATTTACACGCTTTTCTCCAATGCCATAATCTACCCTTACACTGAGTCCTTTTTCGGGATCAAAGAAATATCTTCCGCCGGCTCCATAAGAAGGCTTAAAGTGTCTGAAACCAAGATCACCATTGCCAAATACCTGCCCTGCTCCAGCAAAAGCTGCTACTCCAAAGCGGTTGTTGTATCTGTAGCGCAATTCCGTTTGTCCGGCCAGCAGGTTTTTGTCGCGGTACCTACCTGTATAATATCCGCGCATCATTTCATCGTTGCCCATTTGTGGCAAAAGATAAAAGGGAGTATTGCTACCCTGAACAGTATGATACAGGGCATTTATACCCAACACAAACCTAGACGACAATGACCAGAAACTGCGTATATTGACCTTAATGATACTTCCGTTAAAATTCTCGCCACCAAAAAAATCCGGTGTATATTGATAAGTGATACGACCCATAAATCCCCGGGTTGTATAGTTATTAGAATTGCGGGTATCGTAACTTTGAGAAATTCCGCCATAAATTACTGACCCTCCTATTTTATGAATGAGATTCTGGCTGGTACTGTAGATTCCACCTTCTTCTTGGTCTGTATAATGATAATTTTCGAATCCCAAAGAGAAACCTGAGTACATATTCGGAAAAAGCTTTTTTTCAGCTTCCAAAGCTATTTTTACATATCCCTGCACCAACCTGTCCTTATCTGCTTCATGGGTTTCATTTCCTATGCCATAAAAGTCGAAAGGCATGCGTTTGAACCGAACCTCAGAAACATAGTGATGGGTGTTTTTTTTTGTCCAGATATCGCTTTTAAGTGAAATATTATATTGCCCTTTAGTTGAGCCTGAAAGGATGGCGGAGAAATTAGAACTGCGATTGGTTAGGTCTTTGCGATCTAGATAGGTTGAATATAATGCCCCCAATCCGAATTCGACTCCGATTTCCTGGCTGTATCTAAAAACCGGTACCGGCATAAAACTGGCCCGTCGTGATGAGTCGGTTTTGTCTGATAAATAACGTTCAATAAATTTCTTCTGTCCCAATACGTTTGCAGCTATCATCATGAACACTGTGCAAAGCGAAATTCTCTTCATTTGCCTAAAATAACATAAAGTTTTTATTATGAAAGCCATCAAGAGCAAGTTTGAGGCCAATCTTAAAATAATTCTGAAGTGTTCATTCTCTGGCTGTTTTATTTTCCTGTAATCTTCGTTCAATTAGCTGGCCGAAGATTTCAAAATGAAGAGACTTATCTTAAATTAATTAAGAAGACGGTTCGGCTAAGAACTTAGATTTTTATTACAGGACAAGGATAAATTAACTATTTTTGCCGATAGGATTAAAATAAGATTAAAATGAGTACAACAAGAGGACCTATCTCTAAGTTCATGGAGCGCAATTATCTCCATTTTAATGCAGCCGCTATGATGGATGCGGCGAAGGGATATGAAACACATTTGGATGAAGGTGGTAAAATGATGATCACCCTGGCCGGCGCAATGAGTACTGCTGAATTAGGTATTTCTTTAGCAGAGATGATTCGCCAGGATAAGGTTTCGATTATTTCATGTACCGGAGCCAATTTAGAAGAGGATATTATGAATCTTGTTGCACATTCACATTATAAAAGAGTTCCTAATTATAGGGATTTGAGTCCACAGGATGAATGGGATCTCCTTGAAAACCATTATAACAGAGTAACAGATACATGTATTCCTGAAGAAGAAGCATTCAGAAGACTTCAAAAGCATATTCACAAGATTTGGAAAGATGCAGATGAGGCTGGAGAGCGTTATTTTCCACATGAATTTATGTATAAAATGCTTTTAAGTGGTGATTTGGAACAATATTATGAGATTGATCCTAAAAATTCGTGGATGCTGGCGGCGGCAGAAAAGAATTTACCCATTGTAGTGCCTGGATGGGAAGATTCCACTATGGGGAATATTTTTGCATCATATGTGATGAAGTCGGAAATAAAAGCTACTACAATGAAAAGTGGAATTGAGTATATGGGATGGCTTGCAAACTGGTATATCGACAATAGTGACGGTAAAGGAATAGGATTTTTTCAGATAGGGGGAGGCATAGCAGGAGATTTTCCAATTTGTGTTGTGCCAATGCTTTATCAGGATATGGAGATGGAAAACATTCCCTTCTGGAGTTATTTCTGCCAGATCTCTGATTCAACCACATCTTACGGATCGTACTCCGGAGCTGTACCTAATGAAAAGATCACATGGGGAAAACTCGATATTCATACGCCTAAATTTATTGTGGAATCAGACGCTACAATAGTGGCGCCACTGATGTTTGCATGGATCTTAAAAATGTAAATTAAATTCACAAGTCCAGCTTCAAAGTTAGGCGTAATGAGAATCGGCAATCATTAAAAAATTGCTGATTTTCTTCGTTTAAACCATATTAGACGAACTATTTAGATTGATTATAAATTGTATTTACTGTCATTTCTTTGTCATTGGTAAGTTAATAAATTTTACTTTTGTGGACGTTTTGGTGGAGGACCCAAGTTTAAACATCAACAACGTTTATTAAGTTTTTTAAAAAAAAGTATAAAATACTCATTATGAGGGATATCTCATTGATCGTTAGAAGAGTTTGGAAGTCGGCAATTATGTTTACGGCTCTATCTGTTTTAATCGTTTCTAAAACACAGGCACAAGATGTGGTGGAGGGTCGTAAGTTATTTAAGGATAATTGCGCTTCATGTCACCAGTTAACCAGCAACAGTACAGGCCCGGCATTGACACCTAAACTGACCGAGCTTGATGAGGCTTTTGCAATCAAGTGGATAAGGAATTCACCTGCATTGATCGCTTCGGGTGATCCGGAGGCGGTAGCAGCCTCTAAGTTTTCTCCTGCGGAGATGACTGCTTTTCCGCGTTTGACCGATGAACAGATTAAAAGTATTATCGCTTATGCTAAAGCAGGTGAGCCTAAAAAAGAAGGTGAGCAGAAAGAAGGTGCTGACGTTGGCTCCGAAGGAGTGTCTGATTTTTCAATCGCTGGAGTAATCGCTATTATCATCATTTCTATTATAGTTCTTGTTGTTCTGGGCAGAGCAATCAAATTGTTGGAACGTCTGATTCTTAAAAAACAAGGTGTAGAGCTGGTTGAAGAGGAAGAGATTTCTTTTGCCGACGGTACTAAAAGAATGTTCAAGAATAAGAAATTTGTTTTCTTTTTTGTTCTGTGCATCATTACTGCTTTAGGTACATTTGGTTGGATGGGTATGTGGGATACTGGGGTACACACTGGCTACCAACCGGTACAGCCGATTAAATTCTCTCATGAGTTACATGCGGGCACCAATAAGATTGATTGCCAGTACTGTCATGCTGGTGCTTTTAAATCTAAAAATTCAACTATTCCTTCGGCCAATGTTTGTATGAACTGTCATAAATCAGTTCAGGCGACTGAAAAGTATGATGGAGAGGTTTCTCCTGAAATTCAGAAAATCTATAATGCACTTGGTTATGATCATGAATCAATGACTTATGATAAGACCAAAGAGAAGCCAATTGAGTGGGTGCGTGTCCACAACCTTCCTGACTTTGCTTACTTCAATCACTCGCAACACGTTGTAGTAGGTGAACAAGCAATCAGAAAAGAAAAAGGATTGCAGCCTAATGAACCTGTATGTTTCGCTTGCCATGGGCCAGTTGATACAATGGAGGAGATTTATCAATATTCTCCGCTGACTATGAAGTGGTGCATAAACTGTCATAAAGACACTAAACTTGAAGTAAAAGGTAATGCATTCTATGATAAAATCATAGAAGCGCATGAGAAGATCAAGAAAGGTGAAAAGATTACTCCTGCCGCTTTAGGTGGTTTAGAGTGTGGTAAGTGCCACTATTAATAGAGTTTAATAAAAGAACGTTCGATAAACAGTAATATAGCTTAAATGGAAAGCAATAAAAAATACTGGAAAGGCTTAGAAGAGTATAA
>DATFQH010000423.1:0-2618 GCA_035264385.1 Pedobacter sp. | reverse complement strand
AAGGGTGTCGGTGAAGGACATATAAACTTGGGCTGAATTTGGATCCGATAGACTGTACCTTATGCTATTGGAATTACTATTTTCATACTCACTCTTAGATTTAGTAAACGATTCTGAGTTATTAGTAAATGTTCCTGCAGGAAGTCTACCTAGTGTCCTATTTATCAAAGGTATTACAACCTGCTCATCAAAATCCCCTACTACTGTAAAGGTAAAACCCGAAAAACTAAAAAAGTGCTTTCTGTAATCATCCAATATAGTATTGAAATCAATCTTTTCAAGCTCCTCTAGTGATTGGATTTCTTCTCCAGTAGTTGGATTAATTGGGTTAGTTCCTTTTTTTTTGATGTATGTGGCTGCATTTTTCTTCCAGTCTAAAAATTCTCTTTTATCGTTTCTTGGGTATAAACATTTTATTAACAGAAGATGAGCAAGTTCACTTATATTGCTGTTGTTGCCCGTGCACCAAATTCTTTCCCCGTCACTATTAAGACCAAGCACGACATGCATTCCCCGATCGCTAGTATAATTTAACAATTCAGAACTATTTAAATTCGATGCACCTGAACCATTGACAATTTCTAATGCAACTTTCTCCTTTAAGTAATTCATTGAGTTTGCAAAGTCTGAAATTTTACGATGCCCATTGATGAAAATTTCCCTACTAGAACCAGGTATCATGGACGTCTTCTTATATATTATCCTAATGCCATTTGACAGTTTAACTTCGGTCACATTGAGACTTTTTAGCTTAACTGTTTTCAATACTTTGGACTGATTATCCTTCGGAGCTAAAGTTTTTTTAAAATGTTCAATTTTAGTGGTTAATGTGTTTCTATACCGAACCAGCTTTTCTGCCACTGCCTCTTCTACCCAGCGTTCAATGATTTCTTCATCTGGCAATAAAGATGTGGATTTGGAGGGCGCGTTGATCACCACATCCCGGTTTTTTTTTGTGTTAATGCACGCTGTAGCATATGCGTTAATTTCTTCTAAAGATAAAGAAGCAGCTATACTTTGCATTTGCTTACGTTCCGTTATTAGATCAAAAACGGGTGCATTTTCAGAAAAATGATATATATATCTGTGAGCAATTTCGTTTGAGCTGAAAACCTGATTTCCCACCATTTTGTTTAAGAAATCAAGTTTCGATTTTTTGAGCTCGGACGTTGTGAATCCATATTTCTTTATAACCTCTAAGTTTTTTATCACCCCTTTAAATACATTTTCCATATCACTCAATTCAGGCATTCTAAAAAGTATATTAAGCGAATTAATACCTGCAAGTTCGAAATATATATCCCTCTCGTTAGAAGCTTCTAAAGCAGTTACGGATGAGCCAAGATGAAACCGCAATTGCGAAAAGTGAGACTGCAGTAAGTCGTTTAATATTGCATCTTTGACTGTACTTTTCCTTTTAGTGACTGCATTCAGGTATTGAATTTGCTGCTTTTTCATGTCAAAATTGACCATAATGTCCTGATACGCGGAATCAGTCTGAATAATTAATTGATTCCTGCCATCCAGTTTTACATTCAGATTGCGTTTTATTGATGTTATCGATTGACCTAAAATACCTGGTTTCAAATCTGCAAAAACAGATTTGATCTGTGCCTCTATTTCCTTTTCATCCACATCTCCTACCACGATTAACGCCTGGTTATTTGCCTTATACCATTTATCATAAAAATTTCTTACTACATCCGAACTCACATCAGTTAAATTTTTATTCACTTTTTCATTATCCATTCTATAAAGCTCATTATTATAAAGCTGTCTGAATATTTTATCATTCTGAATCTTGTTTTCACTGCTTGAACTCCCAACGCCTTCTGCAATGACAGCAGCCCGTTCCTCTGCAATTTCATTTTCCTTAAAAAGAGCACTTCCAGCTTGGGCATACAGTATTTTAATTATATCGGATAGTAGCTTTGAATCTCCAGAAGGAATGGAAAAATAATAGACCGTCTCAAAATTTCCTGTGTACGCATTTATGTTCTCTCCTCTTGCTAAACCTATACTATCACTATATGCCCATATCCCGCGTGGAAATCGCTTAAGACTTCTAAATGCTACGTGTTCAACCAGATGAGCAACACCAAGTTCCCCCTGTGCTTCATAATTAAAGCCTGTTTTAACTACCAGCTTCAATTCAATGGATTTAGCTGGCTGTTGGTTTTTCTGAATATAGTAGGTGAATCCGTTAGCTAGTTTACCAAAAACTGTTTTCGGATCTAAATTAACAGGTCTAATATTTGCATTGCTTGTTATCACATTCTGACTTAAGGCTTTTTGTGAGTTAATAGAGGCAACAAATAACATTGCCCCCAGATATAACCAGGGATTGACTGCATTAATTTTCATGAAATTGATTTAATGTCAGTTCGGTTGAATTTCCGAACTGACAATTACTAATTGAATATTTATATAGCTTAGTATCCTAAGTTTTGAGGCGTTAAATTGGAGTTTCTATCCATCTCTGCACCAGGTATTGGATACAATACATCATTATCATTAAATTCTGGCTTTAATGGCAACAGCAGGGTCTTTGCAAGGTTCCATCTTTTAAGATCAAACCACCTATGCCCCCATTCCGTAAATAGCTCTACCCTCCGCTC
>DATFQH010000422.1:0-5064 GCA_035264385.1 Pedobacter sp. | reverse complement strand
TTTCCCAGTAAAAAGGCGGACTCACCGTGGACTCATCCTGCTGTCATTGCGCTGTCACATGATACGAGTATAGTTGCAGGATCATCCTATATATATTGCTTATAAGCTCTGCCAATTTGTCATTTATAATATAATTTTTGTATTTTTGAAGCCCATTAACTTGTTTAACTCATATGATTGATTTACAGCTGACCGATAAGACACATAATGAAGAGCGCCAGGGAGAGGCTTTAGTTGTTAAAGCACCTGTGCTGCGCAACGGCCGTAAGCTGTATATTGAAAGTTATGGCTGCCAAATGAATTTTGCTGATAGTGAAATTGTGGCTTCTATCTTATTCGATCAGGGTTTTGAAACTACAGGAGACTATAAAGAAGCCGATGTAGTGTTTATCAATACCTGCTCCATCCGTGAAAATGCCGAACAACGCGTTCGTAACCGGCTGTCTCAGTTTGGTGCCGAAAAGCGTAGAAACCCTAAACTGATCGTAGGCGTGCTGGGCTGTATGGCTGAACGTCTGAAATCAAAATTTCTTGAAGAGGAAAAGCTTGTAGACGTGGTAGTGGGGCCCGATGCATACCGTGAACTTCCGCAATTGCTTGGAGAGGTGGAAAGTGGTCAAAAGGCAATTAATGTCCTGCTATCGCGTGAAGAAACCTATGCCGATATCAGTCCGGTGAGACTGAACGGTAATGGCATCACTGCCTTTATCTCGATCATGCGCGGATGCGACAATATGTGCTCGTTTTGCGTGGTTCCTTTTACAAGGGGCAGGGAACGCAGCCGTGATCCGCATTCGATTCTGGCCGAGGCGCAGGACCTGTTCAACAGAGGGTATAAAGAAGTGACTCTGCTGGGCCAAAATGTAGACTCCTATAAATGGAAAGGCAAAGACGCACAGGACCATACAGAACTTGCAGAGACCGCAGAAATTGAGGTTAATTTTGCACAGCTTTTGGAAAAGGTAGCGCTGATCAGCCCGGAGCTCAGGATTCGGTTTTCGACCTCACATCCTAAGGACATCACCGATGAGGTGCTGCATACCATAGCTAGGTACGATAATATTTGTAATTATATTCACCTGCCCGTTCAGTCGGGCAGCAGCAGGGTGCTGGAATTGATGAACCGTACCTATACCCGCGAGTGGTACATCAACAGGGTCGATGCCATCAGGAGGATCATTCCCGGATGTGCGATCTCTTCAGATATCATTGCGGGCTTCTGTACTGAAACTGAAGAAGAGCACCAGGAAACGCTAAGCATGATGGATTATGTTGGTTATGATTTTGCCTTTACTTTCAGCTATTCTGAAAGACCGGGAACTCTGGCCGCGCGCAAACTGGAAGACGATATACCGGAAGAAGTAAAAAAACGCAGGCTGAGTGAGATCTTATTAAAGCAGCAGGAAACCTCTTTGTACAGACTTCAGCAATCCGTGGGCAAGACAGTCAGGATCTTAGTGGAGGGAACATCAAAAAAATCAGACAGGGACTTTTGCGGCAGGAACGACCAGAATGCAATGGTTGTTTTTCCCGCCACTGAAGGTATAAAGGCAGGACAGTATGTAAATGTTCATATAGACAGGTGCACTTCGGCTACTTTACTGGGAACAGTAGTGATTGAAGAGGCCCAGGCAGTTTAAATTTTTGACAGTAACAGATGGATATACAGGATATTAAAAACCGCTTTGGAATAATTGGGGGTTCTCCATTGCTGAACAGGGCGATAGATATAGCCAGGCAGGTTGCTCCCACAGACATGTCTGTACTGATTACAGGCGAAAGCGGTAGTGGCAAGGAAGTTTTTTCTCATATCATTCACCAGATGAGCACCCGCAAACACGGGGCTTTTATAGCAGTGAACTGCGGTGCGATTCCTGAAGGAACAATCGACTCGGAACTTTTTGGGCACGAAAAGGGCTCTTTTACCGGTGCACATGAAGCCAGAAAAGGGTATTTTGAGGTTGCCAACGGGGGTACGATCTTTTTGGACGAGGTGGCTGAACTGCCTTTGGGCACACAGGCTCGTTTGCTAAGGATCCTGGAAAGCGGTGAATACCTCAGGGTAGGTTCATCTAAAGTACAGAAAACAGATGTGAGAATCATAGCCGCGACCAATGTGGATGTGTACAACAGGGTGAAGTCGGGTAAGTTTCGTGAGGATCTTTATTATAGACTGAACACCGTGCCGTTGCGTATTCCGGCATTACATGAACGTAAGGAAGACATCTATCTGCTGTTTAGAAAATTCTCGGCAGATTTCAGTGACAAATACCGCAGTCCGGGGATACAGCTGGAACCTGATGCCATACAGATCCTGAGCAATTACAGCTGGCCGGGAAATGTGCGCCAGCTGAAGAATATTGCTGAGCAGATCTGCGTTTTAGAAAAAGACAGAAATGTAACGGCAGCAGCCCTGTTAAATTATATTCCTAATGAAAGCGCAACCAATTTGCCGATGGCGATCAATGGCTCTGCAAAGGAAGATTTTACAGAAAGAGACATTCTATACAAGGTACTTTTCGACATGAAAAAGGACATGATGGAGCTAAAGAAACTGGTTGCAGAGATCATTCAGAGCGGAGGGAATACTGCCCATGTACTGGAAGACAACCCGCATTACATTAACCAGCTTTATCAGGAACTGGACCAGCCGCTAAACAGCGATCAGACCTTTACCATCAAAAAGCCGATGCAGAATGCGCCCGTAGATTACAATTATACGCATGAAGCGGAGGAAGTAGAAGAGTCTTTATCCCTGGTAGATAAGGAGTCTGACCTCATCAAAAAGGCATTGAAGAAGCACAAGGGAAAACGTAAATTTGCTGCCCAGGAGCTTGGTATATCCGAACGCACGCTTTACAGAAAAATTAAAGAACTGAACTTATGATGACCGGGATAAAATATATTGGTGTAATGATCTGCCTGCTCACTTTTGCTGGCTGCACGATTTCACTGAACGGGGCTTCGATCCCGGAAGAGATGAAAACGGTAAATATCATTGTGTTTGAAAACAATGCCCCGCTGGTGGTGCCTTCACTAAGCTCGCAGTTTACTGAGGAGCTGAAGACCAGAATTAGAAATCAGACGAGGCTAAGCATTACACCCAATGACGCGCATGCTGTTTTCTCAGGTAATATTACCGGTTACAGCATCAGCCCGGTGGCCATAACCGACAATAAGGCACCGACTGCAGGCGCTAATAGGCTTAGCATTACGGTAAATGTTAAATATGTAAGCAACCTGAACCCAAAGGCAAGCTTTGAAAAATCCTTCGAACGTTATAAGGATTTCAAACTGAGCGGTGGTAGTTTTCAGGCGCAGGAGGCAGGACTGATCAAGGATGTGACAGCGCAACTGACTGAAGATATTTTTAATGCCGCTTTTGCACAATGGTAGGTCAATATTGAGATCAATTATTAACTTAGCATCGTGGAGCAGGAACTAAATACAGTACAGCAGCTGGCAGCGCTGATCGCGAACCCGGGAGCAATAACCGGCGATGATGCGTCGGTGCTTAGGCTTTATGCGGAAAGGTATCCTTATTTCCAGCCGCTCCATGTCTTGCTTGCAAAAGCAAATTCGCAGGAACCGGATGCCACCGGTGATCTGGCTACTGCAGCACTGTATAACAACGGATCGTTGCTGCATCAGATGCTTTATAGCGTTGAAAGTTTAGGGGATGCATCATTCAATATCGTCACTCATCAGGCAGACAGACCATCTGGGAATGAGCCGGAGGCGCTTGATGAGAATGGTATTGATGAGGTCTCTGCAGAAAGTGACACTTCCCGACTGAATGACGAACAGGAAGTTTTTGATGAAATTACGGAATTCAACATTGAGGCTTATCGACAGCACAGAGGCCTTACTGATGTTCCGGAACCGGAAACCCTGCAGTTGACACATGAAACGCTGGAAACCGAATTTGAGACACTGGAACAGGAAGATGAACCGGCAGCACAGGAGAGAAACCCTGAAGACGATCTGGTACTTGAAAATATTGTATCTACCGATTTCTTTGCTTTTCAGGACAACTTTGACGTAGAAGATGTACTGAAGGAAACGCCTGAGGTGGAAGAGTATTCTGTAGCGGCGGAAGCAGAGCAGGCTGAGCAGGTCGTTAGTAAATACGACGACGACAGGTTGCCTTATTCCTTTCTATGGTGGCTGGCTAAAACGCGTAAAGAACATGAACAGATATTTCAGCCTTATGCATCGCCTATGCGGATGAAGACTGAAGAGCCGGGCAAACCTGCTTCTTCAAAAGTTCCACGCGAACTGCAGCAGCAGTATGTAGAGAATATTTTTCATATGCAAAGCGCTTTTACTGAGGCGGAGCTTGAGTTTACAGCTTCAAATCTTAAGCGTAACTCGAAGGGCGACGAGATCATCGAGAGCTTTATAAAAAATGAACCGCAGATCAGCCCGCCGAAGCCTGAAAAGATCAACATAGAGAACAAAGCTAAAAAAAGCGCTGAAGACCATAGCGACCTGGTATCGGAAACGCTGGCAAAAATATACATTGAACAAATGCTTTACGACAAGGCTATAGAGACTTATGAAAAATTAAGTTTGATGTTTCCAGAAAAAAGCCGTTACTTTGCCGACCTTATTCAATCGATAGAAAAGAAAATTTAATCACATAACATCATATGCTTTTTTTAATTATAGTATTAATCATTGTTTGCGTAGCCCTTGCTTTGTTTGTTTTGGTGCAAAATCCTAAGGGTGGCGGTTTGGCAACAGGCGGATCAGGCAGCAATATGTTTGGCGTTCAGCGCACGGGTGATGTTTTGGAAAAAGGAACCTGGGTTTTGCTGGCTCTTATCGTTGTACTTACGTTATCGATCACTACAATTGCGAAATCAGGCGGCTCATCTGCAACAGGAACTGAATTGAAATTACAGGAACAACTGGATAAAACTGCTACACCATCTCCAATCGGTGGCGGTGCTGCAGCTCCTGCAAACACTCCTCCTCCGGCACCTGCGGATACCGCTAAAAAGTAACAACCTATAAAAATATTGTAAAGCCCGATAGGAATATATATCTTATCGGGCTTTT
>DATFQH010000421.1:0-12575 GCA_035264385.1 Pedobacter sp. | reverse complement strand
CGCTTTCTCGGAATGAATCTGACAAGACCAAAATCAGTATCGCACGTGTTCCCGGTGAAGAAGAAGGGCACTATACTCAATTTGCTGAAGCGGCAATAGCGGGCTACGGCAAAATGCAGTTGAGTTCACCGTTTGAAATAGCGGGTCCGCTGACTGAAACGCTGCTGATCGCCAACCTTTCCATCAGGGGAACAGATGTGCAGCGCAGAACCGCCGGCGGAAACGTCAGCTACCCGGGAAGGGATATGAAAATGCTTTGGGATAAAGAAGCCATGAAAGTGACCAACTTTGATGATGTAAACCAGTTTGTAAAGCGCGAATACCGCAAAGGATGGAGCTTAGGAGTATAAATCAGCATATGTCAGCGCAGAATAACTTAAGGGTACTGGTCGTGGGCTGTGGCAATATGGGCGCAGCGCATGCAACAGCCTATCATACATTGGAAGGATTTGAAATTTGCGGGCTTGTATCTACGGGTAAAAGTAAGGAGGTGCTCAATGAAAAGCTGGGTGGTGGTTACGATTTGTATACTGATTTCTACCAGGCTTTGGAAATCACCCGGCCTGACGCAGTTTGCATCTCTACTTATCCGGATACTCATGAAGCCTATGCCGTAAAATCATTTGAACAGGGCTGTGACGTATTTATAGAAAAACCACTGGCAGACTCTGTAGATGGAGCGATAAGGGTAGCAGAGGCCGCTAAAAAGGCAAATAAGAAGTTGCTGGTTGGATATATTCTCAGGTATCATCCGTCATGGGAGAAATTTACCGAACTATCCAGAACCATGGGCAAACCACTGGTGATGCGTATGAACCTGAACCAGCAAAGTCACGGATCGAAATGGACGGTTCACCGCAACCTGATGAAAAGCCTCAGCCCGATAGTAGACTGCGCCGTGCATTACATCGATATCATGTGCCAGATGACGCGCTCCAAGCCGAAACAGGTGAGCGCAATAGGGGCCAGGCTGACAGATGACATCCCAGATTGGAACTACAATTACGGGCAATTGCAAATTCGTTTTGAAGACGGCTCTGTTGGCTGGTACGAAGCAGGCTGGGGGCCGATGGTGAGCGATAACGCCTTTTTCATAAAAGATGTATTCGGACCAAAAGGCTCGGTGTCTATTGTTGCAAAAACCGCAGCGGCTGCCGGCAACTCCGATAATATCGATGCCCACACCAAAACAGAATCCATAAAGGTTCATCATGCAGATCTGGATGAACATGATGAGTTTATCAGGCCGGATGAATGGATCGATCTGAAAGATGAGCCCGATCATCAGGAACTGTGCAACCGTGAGCAGCGGTATTTTTTAAAAGCGATAAGGGAGAACCTTGATCTTACAGACCCAACTCAGGATGCGGTGAACAGTCTGAAGATCGCTTTCGCATGCGACGAATCTGTGAAGACAGGAAGAACAATTGGGCTTTAAGGGTTTTAAAACCTGAGTTTTTACGCAGATTGTTGAATTTTCATTTGGAGCAAATCCAATAATTATTAACTTTAAACCGTTATATCTTATAAATCAAAATCTTAAACGAAGAAAAACATGGAAAAATTTTCAAAACTGAAAGAACTAATTGCTGGTATTGAGGCAGATGCAGACAAATTTTATAATTCAGGTAACGGTGCTGCGGGTACCAGGGTACGTAAAGCAATGCAGGATCTGAAAGGACTTGCTCAGGAGATTCGTACTGAGGTTACTGAGAAAAAGAACACAAAGTAATTTTCCGAATTATATCAATACAAAAAAGGTCCCGGTAAACATGCCGGGACCTTTTCTGTATTGATGACATTTATGGAGAATGTATATCCGCGGCATAGAAATGAATATGGAATTAAATAACACCAGGCATGTCAAAATCCACCAGTCGGGTTTTGATTTTTTAAATGCGCTAAGAAATAACAATGAAAGGGAATGGTTTAACTCCAATAAAAACACATTTGAAACAGAACAAGCCAACATAGAGGCATTTGCAGGCCAATTGCTTGCCGGGCTGAATAAAAACGATGTGATTGAAACCCCATCCGGAAAAAAGAGCCTTTACCGCATTTATAGGGATATTCGTTTTTCAAAAGACAAAACACCCTACAAAACACACTGGAGTGGTAGTTTCAAGCGTGCCACAAAATATCGCAGAGGAGGATATTACTTCCATATAGAACAGGGCAACAGTTTTGTAGCAGGTGGTTTTTGGGGACCGTCAAAAGATGATCTCAAATTGATCAGGGACAACATTGCTTTCGATTCGGAGCCCCTGCGGAAAATATTGAGTGATGAAACATTCGTATCCACATTTGGAAACCTGCAGGGTGATCAGTTGAAGACCATGCCTAAAGGCTTTAACCTTGAAAATGAAGCCATAGATCTGTTGCGTTACAAACAATTCCTGCTCATCAGAAAGTTTTCAGATGAAGAGGTTTTGAGTGCAGATTTTCTTTCACTTGCACTTAATGCCTTTCAAAATATGCGTCCCTTCTTCGATTATATGACCGAAATCCTGACGACAGACGGAAATGGAAATATTATTTAATTTTCCTTTTGGCCGTAAGGTATTTTCTAACTGGAATATCATAAACAACCATCACCAGGTAAGCAAAGCAAACCAACAGGAAGGTGCCCGTAATAATGATAACAGTTAATTGACCCGTTCCCGGTTTGTTGGTGTTGTAATAATTGAGGAACATCCAGATGACGACATAATGGGTCATATACAATGGGTAAGATATTTTTCCGGAAAATGAACAAAGTCGCTTGAACCCTTTAGACAAGTTCGCACCGGCGCCCAGAGCGATGATCAGCGGAAAGTAGAACAAAACAACGACTGGTTCTGTAATCCAGTTCCATTTAGTGAACGGCATGAGCAGCGCCAGCGCCAGTAATACAGACGTGCCGGCAAAGCCCAGCTTGTTTTTGATGATCAGGTTGAAACGAAAGATCAGCAGGCCGGCTAAAAATGAATAGGAAACACGTGCGCAACCGTCCCAAAAATTATCTTTACCCCATCCGCCGAGTAAGGAACCACCCGCACGATAACTAACAAAACACAGCGCTATTGCGGATATTATTGTCAGCAGGACTAAATAACGCCGGTTAATTCTGCAAAGTACAAACGCATAAATAACATTAGCCACATATTCCCAGAATAAGGACCAGGAAGGTGCATTTAAACCGAAAAGATTGAATGAACGCTCGGTTATCACCGGAAAGGGAATCAGCAGTATAGAACAAAGAAATATCAGGAAGATCTTTCCGGCGCTGTACGCTTCCGGCTGACCGCCGAAGGGGTCAAAAAGAAAAGCGAGCAAACCTAATAAAGCACCAAAGATCACCAGTGGATGCAGCCGGATCAATCTGGACATAAAGAATTCCTTAATTCCCATTTTCCCGATTCGGTCATCATAAGCATACCCGATCACAAATCCGGACAGGCAGAAAAAGAAATCGACGGCTAGAAATCCATGTGCGATGAAGTTTTTGCTATAGTCCAGATAAGCCATTTCCATGAAATGAAAGACTACAACTCCAAGTGCCGCTATTCCCCTTAATCCGTCGAGAATTTCAAAGTGATGTTTAGTTTTCAGGATTCCGGAGTTTGCTTCAGTTGTACTCATTTATTGCTATTTATTCGTTTATTGCATGGTTGATGGATTACCCGTTTTCCGGGCAGTCGCCTTAAAAGGCCAAGAATAAGAAATAATAACTAAAAACGCAAAGCTGTTACTTAGATATATACCAGGCCCACCAGATCAAAACGAATTGCAAAGGCAGCCTGATATAGGCCAGAAGTTTTGAACCTATAGCCGGATCCTTTCTGAAAACATCGATCAGGTGAAAGGGAAGGAAGAAGATCATCAAGATCAGCAGACCAAGCGCGGCATATCTTCTGTATCCTGGTATGAGCAATCCGGCGCCAAGCCCAAATTCTATGATCCCGAAGATATAGTTCACTGCCAGCAATGGTAAAGGCTTCGGAATAAAGGTTTTATAGAAATATGGATTTACCAGGTGATTCAGGCCTGCTGCGAGCATTAAACCTGAGAATGTCCATATGAGCAATATTTTCATGATCCGTGTATAGTATGGAGCGCTTATTGTACAGCAATATACGTGTAATCCCCCAACAAAACGAGCAATGCCTTCTCTATCCGGGGAAGGCATTGCAACCAAAAACAAATCTTTACAGATTTGAATTGTAGGGACATATAACATGTCTATGCGGATGAAATCCGCAAGGGTTATTCTAAATATAAACAATATTATACATAGCAAAAAGATAAATTTTTAATTTCATCTCTCTACATGGTTTAAGATTTAGTCGGGATTTGGTTGGAGATTGGTTGGGGTTTGTTCGCAAAAGGGTACCTGCTTTGTGAGCAATCCCCGAGCAAATCCAGTGTAAATCCTGTCTGAAGTATTAAAAATTATCTGTTATGGTCACTGATTAAGTTACCGGACTTCATTATATTTGGCTTATAAAGTAATGCCATGTCTCCTCTTATTGAAATTACCGACCCGCGGATATCTGATCCTGCAACGATATTGATTGATGTACGCGCAGGTGCCAGCGCACATGACCGCTACCTTGCAGGTCATTTGCCCAAAGCGATCTTTGCTACCTTAGATGATGATCTTGCTGCTCATCCCGACGATCCTGCTTTCGGCGGAAGACACCCTCTGCCAGCCCTGACCCATTTTTCAGAAACGCTTGGACGCTGGGGTATAACACCGGAAAGCCATGTTGTGGTTTATGACGATAAAAATGCAGCTATGGGAGCCGCACGTCTTTGGTGGATGCTGCAGGCCATTGGTCATACCAGGGTACAGGTATTAAACGGCGGATTAAAGGCTGCTACGGATCATGGACTGGAATTGAGTACTGAAAATTATCAGCCTGTTCATTTAGCTGACTATCCTGTTCCGGAGCAATACAGCAATACTGCAGATATGGAAGAAGTAAGCAACGCTGTTAAGGATGATAACCGTGTGGTGATTGACGTTAGGGAAGCCCAGCGCTATCTTGGTTATACTGAACCCCTGGATCTGGTAGCGGGACACATACCTGGTGCCGTAAATCTTTTTTATGCGGAAAGTCTTTCACCAGAAGGCAAATACCTTAGTCCACAAACTCTGGCCGGTCTTTATTCGGGAACCATTGGGAATGTAAACCCTGGGCAGGTCATTATACACTGCGGATCAGGTGTTACCGCTTGTCATACGCTGCTGGGCATGGAATATGCCGGCATTATTGGAGCAAAACTTTACGTGGGCTCATGGAGTGAGTGGAGTAGACGGTTTTAGGTTCTGTTCTCTTACTATCTCCATTTTTTGAAGTGCTTTAAGATCTAGATATATTCGAAGTCGGCGGTTTTGGGAAAGCGCTCCAGTCCGGAAAAAATGACTTCGGGTACCGGGCGGGCCAATTTCCTTTTGACCGTGTCTATCCAGCTGCCTTCCACTTTGAGCACTGCATGGAGTTTATCTTCGTCTGAAAGGAACTCATGCTGAATGATCCAGAAGGATCCGTCTCTTTTCATTTTTAAAAGTTTGGTAACAATATGGATCTTTGAACCAGAGTGGATTTCTCTTTTAAATTCACATTGTTCCTTAAACAGGACCGGTCCTACATGTTCTTCTTTCATAAGATCTAAGGTAATACCGTAAGCATCTAAGATTTCAATCCTTTCCTGAGCGGCCAGGTCATAGTAACTGCTGTGCCGGAGATGAAAATTAGGGTCTAAATCTGACCATCTTAAGCTTAAATTTTTCATGCTGTATGATATATCGTTTAAAGCATTGGATTTCCCATAAATATACAAGAAATCAATATATCACATACCCATCTGACATACAGATCAAAAATCGTATATTTTATTTTCCATACCAGGCAACCTTCCTGAAAAAAGGCTCGTAACTGTAGTTATAGATGAATTAAATTTTTTACGTGGACGAATTACTTATTCAGGATTTAATTAGTGGCTGTAAGAAAAAGGACAGGAAAAGTCAGAAAGGGCTTTATCAGCTCTTTTACAGTTACGCTATGAGGATGTGTATTCGCTACGCAAAAAATAAAGACGAAGCACTGGAACTTGTAAACGATGGTTTTATGCGGGTATTTATCAATATCAATAAGTACGATCAGGAAAAACCTTTTAAGCCCTGGCTGAGTACGATCATGATCAATACATCTATAGATCATTACAGAAAGCAGATAAAACGTTTTGAAATGGAAGAATTGAATGCAAAACACGAAATGGAGGACAGGGAGAATATTCTTTCGAGGATTCATTATGAAGACTTAATTAAACTGGTACAGAAACTTTCAGCGGCTTACAGAACGGTATTTAATCTCTTTGCCATAGACGGATATTCACATGAGGAAATAGCATCAATGCTTTCTATTTCTGTGGGAACATCCAAATCGAACCTGTTTAAAGCAAGGGAGCAGCTGAAAAGAATGCTTCAGACTACACAATTAATGGATAAATAGAGATAAACCATGGAATTAAACGACAACGAGTTTGATGCCACCTTTAGAAGAAAGGTATTCGATACTGATCCGCAATTTGAGGACGCAGCATGGGATAAAATGGAGCAAAAACTCAAACGCAGGGACAGGATCGTGTTTTTCAGAAAGTCGGCAGTGGTTACATTGGCACTATTAGCCGGGCTGTGGGGTTATTATTCATTTGACAGGGTTGATGTGAAAAAGATAGAGGTTGCCTCATCTGAAACTGATAAAAAAGATAGCAGCAGGGTCCCTCAGGGAAAAAAAGAGACTGAAAAAACACGTGTCGTTGAACAAGATCATAATGACAGTATTCATCATGATGACAGTAAAATTGTTCGGGTTGCTGTGCGTAAGGGTATTGGGCCGGGTAATTCCACCCCAGGGGATGGTGCCTTGGTAGAATCGTATCAACAGCTGAATGGCGAAAGTAGTCTGAAGCGAGTGTTTTTAAAAGAACCTTTGCTAGTCCGTATTGCTTTACGGGAGGATATCCTAAGACCATCTATGATTAAAGCACTGGTTCCTGTATCTCAAGCGGCCTCAGAGGAAAAAAATAAGATTAAAAGCAAAAAAAGCTTGCCGGTTAGCCTGGCCATTAGCGCAGGGCCGGAGTTTAATTCAGCGAGCTCTTTGGTGGGAGGGAACCCCGGATTTAGTGCAGGTTTAACTTTTGGTTTCGGAATTTCCAAAAATTTAGACCTGCAAACCGGGGTCAGATACAGCATTAAAAAATATAACGGTGGCGGCGGCATCAGATATAATTTTCCGAACACCAGCTCATGGCCAAAAAATAACCTTACTGCTCTTGATGCATCATGTGATGTCCTGGAGATTCCATTGCAGGCTTCCTATACTGTTTTAAGAAATGGTTCGAGCAGTGTAAATCTTAATGCAGGAATATCCAGCTACCTGATGCTGAAGGAGGACTATGTTTTTAAATACAAGAGCCTCTATGGAACTACTCAAAAAATTATAGAGAAAAACAATGCAAATCAGCATTTCTTAAGTGTTGTGGATCTTTCTGCTACCTATTTTATCAAATTGAAAAGTGACAATTTGAAACTGGGTATAGAACCTTTTGTAAAAATCCCCCTTACTGGCGTGGGAGAAGGGAATATCAATCTGAAATCGAGTGGAGTATCCTTAAAATTACGTTATGACCTGGACAAGAATCGTTAAACTGTTGTGCCTATCCGTGTTTTTGCTGACTGCTGTGTCGGCTGACGCACAAAATTATGTAAGTAAACATATAAAGGTGGGCATATTTTCTTCAACACCACTGGAAGACATAAGGGCCGTGAGCGAGAAAGGATCCGGCGTGATCCTGATCAGTACAAGAGAAGTGGTGGTACAAGTGCCAGTAAGAACGCTGGATTTTGACCGCAAGCTGATGCAGGAACATTTCAATGAAAATTATATTGAAAGTGAGAAATATCCGCTGGCTAAATTTAAAGGGAAGCTTGATCCGGGTATTGACCTGAGCAGGGACGGAGAATATACAGTAAATGTATCCGGTGTGCTTTCTCTCCACGGTGTGGACAAACAGCGGACAATACCGTGTAAGATTTCCATCAAAGCTGGTGTGCTTTCTGCAGAGTCTCAATTTAAAGTGGCTTGCGCAGACCATAAAATAGATATTCCAAAGCTGGTATTTACCAAGATCGCTGAGTTTATTAATGTAAAGATCAGTGGCCAGTTTAACCTTCTAACTAAATAATCTCATGAATAAGACCAGATTTCTACTTGCTCCTGCTTTATTCCTTGCATTGAGTATGCCGCGTGCCCGTGCCCAGGAAGCAGATTCTCTTTTAAAGGCTTTAAATGCTGATGCAAAGGCACCACCAGTTGAAGCGGTCTTTAAAGCTACCCGCGTGGTGTTGACTCATTCTACTGAGACACAAAAAAAGCATGATTTGGATTTGCGCATTCGCCACCATTTCGGCGATATAGGTGGCAGATTTGGCAGTGCGCATACTTTATATGGTCTTGATGTTGCTTCCGATTTGTTTATCGGTTTGGATTATGGTGTAAGTGATGATTTTACAGTGGCGGTAGGCAGAAGTAAAGTCGATGAACTGTTCAATTTTTCTGGTAAGTATAAGCTGCTGAAGCAGCAAAGTCAGGGCGGCATGCCGGTAAATGTTACGGCATTCGCCCAAATGGGCTGGATCGCACGGGAACCTTTTAGTGAGAGCGAATTCTCCGCCTATTCTAATCGGTTCTCTTACTTTTTACAAGCCATCATTTCGAGAAAAATCTCATCAAGGTTGTCCCTGCAGGTAATGCCGGGTTATCTGATGAGAAAAAACGCGGCTGATCCTGCAGACCCGGATAATCTTTTTGTTGTGGGATTCGCGGGGAGAATGAAGCTGACAAAACGCTTATCATTTGTAGCTGATTATACATTGGTAAATGGACTGTCCAGACCAGATGACCTCATGGAAGCGTATTATAATCCACTTGGAATAGGACTTGAAATTGAAACGGGCGGACACATCTTTTCCCTGAACTTCATGAATTCTGAATACATACTGGAGAATAATTTTGTAGCTAATACCAAAAAATCCTGGACAAAGGGCGGTGTTCGTTTTGGATTTACCATTTCAAGGAACTTTACACTATTTAAATCAAAAGACCCGGATAAGCAATCAAAGATTTACTAATTAAAACTTAAAAACTATGGAACGTGACGAATTTCTCAAATCATTAGGATTTGGGCTGGCACTGGTATGTACCGGCTCATGCATGTCAGGCTGTGGAAAAGGCGGCGACGCCCCTGAAAAACCGGAACCAAATCCCAAACCTAATCCTGGAGGTGGAGGTGGCGGCGGAGGTGGTGGCAACACGATTACCGTCGATCTCGCTAATCAATTGAAAGCTATTGGGGACCAGATGGTCAGTAGCGGAGTGCTCATCTTCAGGATCGCTGCAGGCAATACGGCAGCCGCATTTGTAGCTACAGAGTCGTTATGTCCGCATCAGGCTGGCAACCTTGTATGGAAGCAGGCAATAAATAAGGTGCAGTGTCAGTTGCATTTTTCGGAATATTCTACTGGCGGCGCAGTTTTGCAGGGCCCACAGGGTTCTGCAGGAAATACAAGAGCTTTGAACATTTACAGTACAGCAGTAACAGGTACTACACTTACGGTTACAAAGGGCTAAAACCAGCAAACTTTATTTTACATTTGTTAAAAAGCATCCTTTCCTGGGTGCTTTTTTTGTTGTGCTTCTTCAATAGGTGATCTGCGGATACTTTTTGTTTGACGGATGATATAATTTGCGGGGAAATGGCCAAGCATTGGCTTTTAACTTAATAATCATTCAAAAACTAACGTATGAAACTAAGATTACTATTGAAAATGGTTTTTTTGTTGTTTTTCTGCTTTGATGCAAGTGCACAAAGTAAAAAAATTAGCGGAACAGTTACAGATGCGGACAACGGTGTGCCAATACCGGGAGCAAGTGTAAGAATAAAGGGAAGCGCCCTTGGTACAACTACGGATGCAAATGGTAAGTATACGCTCGAAGCAGCATCAGGTGCTACACTCGAGTTTAGCTACATTGGTTATACTACGGTGAACAGAGTGGTGGATATGCCAGCAATTATCAATGTTGGGCTGAGTAGTGAGAATAAATCTTTGAACGAAGTTGTCGTAACTGCCCTGGGCGTAAGCCGTTCTTCAAAATCAACAGGATATGCAACAACCCAGGTGAATGGCGATGAGATCAATAGAGCTGCACCCCTTAATCTGATGTCAGGGCTTCAAGGCAAAGTAGCCGGTATTGATATTTCAAATACCTCAGGTTCCCCGGGAGGGTCGAGTAAGACCATTATCCGGGGATTTGCTTCTATTTCGGGCAATAACCAGCCATTGTTTGTTGTAGACGGGATCCCAGTAAACAACTCCAGACCTGGTGATGTAGCGCCAAATAACAGTATAGGCGATTTGCAGGAGACTTATGACTTCGGAAATGCGATTAATGATATCAATCCAAATGATATTGAAAGTATCAGCGTGCTTAAAGGGGCTGCCGCAAGTTCCTTGTACGGCTCCAGGGCATCAAGCGGTGTGATTTTGATTACAACCAAAAAAGGTAAAGCAGGAGCGTTTAAAGTTGATATTACGTCGGCCGCGGCCTTTTCTCAGGTAGCAATAGTTCCTGAACTGCAGGCCCAATACGGGCAGGGATTTGGATACCGGTCTTATATCGCTGAAAATGGAAGTTGGGGAGCTCGCTTCGACGGACAGGAACGGGAATGGGGTTCTGAAATTGACGGTGAAAGGCAAAGTAAAATTTACGGCCCGCTTAAAAATACCTTTAGAGAGGCTTTCGATACCAGTAAGGAATTTACCAATACGATTGCATTTAGCGGTGGGAACGATCAATCGACCTTCAGGTTCTCTTATGGCAATGTAGGAAGCAACGGTATTCTGCCGGGAGCAAGTGACACTTATAAAAGAAATACACTGAACCTGAACGGTTCCACTAAATTTAAATCGATAAGCATCAGTGCCGGTTTGAACTATATTGGAAAGAATACAAGGGCTGTACAGACCGGCCAGGCGCTGTCCGGAATCGGCTCTTCTTTTTATGAAGACATCTTACAGATTCCTGTAGAGTTTCCGATCAAGGCCTTCAAAGATTATAACAATAAGTTTTATAACGTAGACGGATATTTCAGTGCCTTTTCACAAAATCCATATTATTCAGTCCATGAAAATGGATCTACCTTTAAAAGCGATCGTTTTTACGGCAACGTCGATCTGAAGGCAAAGGCTACAGACTGGCTCACATTTCAATTCCAGCAGGGTGCTGATGTGACAAATATCGTGGACAAAATATGGAATGCAAGGAACATCCCTACACCAGGAAGCTGGGTTGGCGGCGGTAATGACGAGGGAGAGGTAAGGCAATCCAGTTTAGGTAACGCCGTTGCCGGATCAGAGAAATATTTTGAATTTGATTCGAAGGTTCATGCCCTTTTTGAAAAGAATTTTGACAGCGATATTAGCTTGAGCGGTTTGATTGGCCTCAATTTTAATGCCCGGGGTTCGAGATCCCTATACGCTGGGATTGAAGATATTGCTATCCCTGATTTTTACCACATTGATAACTCTGGAAATTTCCCCAATACGACAGAAACGACAACAGAAAGAAGACTACTCGGCTTATATGGTTCTGCCACCATAGGATATAAATCTTTTGCTTACCTGACATTAAATGCGAGAAACGATTGGAGTTCAACACTTCCTCCTAAAAACAGGGATTATTTTTATCCGGGTGCGAACTTTTCACTTATTGTGTCACAGCTTACTGATCTGAGTAGTGCAAAAGTATCTATGCTCAAGCTGAGAGCGGCCTACGGTAGGACCGGTAATGACGCAAATCCATATAACATTTACAACACGATGACACGGACAAGTGTATTTTTGGGCGGAGGAGCTTATACCAATTTTCCGTTTGATGGACTTGCTGGATATACTATCTCGAATACAAGGAATACGGACAAACTTAGACCAGAAATCAGTACCGAGACAGAATTGGGTGCGGAACTTAAGTTCTTTAACAATCGCCTCGGATTCGATTTTACCTATTACAACAGGATTACCAAAGACCAGATCCTTCCCATCGGAACTGCAGCTTCCAGTGGTGTGAACTTTAGAGTTGTAAACTTTGGTAAAGTTGAAAACAAGGGAATTGAATTTGCCTTAACAGGAACTCCTCTAAAAGGAGATGACTTTAACTGGAACATGACCTACACCTTTACCAGGAACAGAAACAAGGTACTTGAACTTCCTGCCGGACTGACCAATGTAGTGTTAAACTTTGCCTTTGATGCGCAACTCGTCGCAAAGGTAGGACAACCACTTGGCGTAATTGAGGCGCCTGTACCACGCTATGATCCTCAGGGCCGCATAATAGTCAGCTCCAGCGGATTTCCTCTGGCGGATCCAAACCTTGGCACTTACGGTACTTCACAACGAGACTACGTAATGGGTTTTAATAACAGCTTTAGTTATAGAGGTCTGACACTTGGTTTTACGCTCGACTACA